>CALAEC010000235.1 GCA_937890785.1 uncultured Actinomycetes bacterium | reverse complement strand
TCGACCACCAGGGGATCGCGTTCAAGCTCGCCGACATGGCCCTCGAGGTCGACGCGGCCCGCCTCCTCACCTGGCGGGCGGCGTGGATGGCCAAGAACGGGGTCGAGTTCGGCCACGCGGAGGGCTCCATGTCGAAGGTGAAGGCTTCCGAGGTGGCCGTGTGGGTCACGGAGCAGGCCGTGCAGATCCTGGGCGGGTACGGCTACATCAAGGACTTCCCGGTGGAGAAGTGGTACCGGGACGCCAAGATCTACACGATCTTCGAGGGCACCAGCGAGATCCAGCGCCTGGTCATCTCGAGGGCGCTGGCCGCCGGGTGATCGCGGGCCTGCGCTAGGCTCGGCGCCGGGCGTTCGACACACCAGGAGGATTCTGGATCGCCATCGGGCTGATGGCGGTGTCTGGCGGCATCCTGTACTGGGTGTTCCGCCGCCGCGGCTGGATCTGACGGGCTAGGCCTCCAGCCGGTAGATCTTTACGTCGACGACTCCTTTCGACGGCGGGGCCAGCCGCTCGAATGCCCGGCGAGCCATGTCGATGACCCGGCCGTCCATGCTCGGCCCCCGATCCATCACCCGAACGAACACATACCGGTCCTCGGTCCGGACCGAGACCAGCGTGCCGCAGGGCCACGTGGGGTGGGCCGCGTACATGCCGTGGAGCGGCTCCCCGCAAGAGCCGGTAGCGCCCTCGAGGTCGTACCAGGAGGCCCCCCCGGCCTGCCGGGCGGTGGCTTCGTGGTAGTGGAGGGATTGATGCGGGTGGTCGAGCCGAAGGTGATGCATCCGGGCGTGGCGTCGCTTCCACCGCTCGAGCCTGGGCCCGGCATGGCGCGGACGACGGTGCCCGTCGTGCCAGGCCCTGTGGACCAGGCGGAGCTCCTGGTGCTCTCGGAATTCGTGCCGCCAGAACGAGGGGTCGTATTTCCACCACCCCAGCAGCTCGCGGTGGGCCACGGCGGAGCCGCCCACCAGCGCGAGGGCGAGGGCGGCGGTCAGCGCGACCGCGATGCGGGGCATGGGTCCTGGGAAGGGGATGCCGGCCACCCTATCGACCGTACGGCCGCTCTGGCAACCGACGTCCTGCGCCCGCGGCGGTACGATGAGGATGTGAGCGTGCAGCGCGTGCTGCTGGCGGCCCCTCGAGGCTACTGCGCCGGGGTCGACCGGGCCGTGGACATCGTCGAGCGGGCTCTCCGCCTGTACGGCGCGCCGGTGTACGTCCGCAAGCAGATCGTCCACAACATCCACGTGGTCCGCGACCTCGAACGGAAGGGCGCGGTGTTCGTCGAGGAGGAGACTGAGGTTCCCGAGGGCGCCACGGTCGTGCTGTCGGCCCACGGGGTGGCACCCGAGGTGTACGAGAACTCGGCCCGTCGTCGGCTCCGGGTGATCGATGCCACGTGCCCCCTGGTGACCAAGGTCCACCTGGAAGCCCGTCGGTTCGCCAAGGAAGAGTCGACGATCCTCCTGATCGGCCACGAGGGGCACGAGGAGGTCATCGGGACCAGCGGCGAGGCCCCCGAGCACATCCGCCTGGTGGGGGACGTCGACGAGGCCCGCACGGTCGAGGTCCCCGACCCCACACGGGTCTCGTACCTGTCCCAGACCACGCTCTCGGTCGACGAAACGAACCGCATCATCGAGGTGCTGCGGGAGCGGTTCCCGGGGATCCAGGCGCCGCCCCGGGACGACATCTGCTACGCCACCCAGAACCGGCAGGACGCGGTCAAGGAGGTGGCCCGACGGGCGGACGTGCTGCTCGTGATCGGGTCCGACAACTCCTCGAACTCGAACCGGCTCGTCGAGGTGTCCCGAGCCATGGGCACGTCCGCCTACCTGATCGACGACGAGACCGAGGTCGACGAGGCCTGGCTGGACGGCGCGGAGAACGTCGGGGTCACCAGCGGGGCCTCGGCGCCGGAGTGGCTGGTCGACCGGGTCCTGGCCTGGCTCCGCCACCGCGGGGCCACGGAGATCGAGGAGGTCCGGGTGGTCGAGGAGCACATGGCCTTCGGTCTCCCCCGCGGCGTCCGCGACTCCGATCTCGAGCGGGCCGGGGTCGGCGCCTAGCCCGCTCCGCTCAGGGGAAGCCCCGAGCTCCGACCGCCGTCGTCTGCCGTAGTGGGTGCGTCCGGAGCGGCCGTCCCCCCGGATCGTGGAACCGGAGCTCCCGCGCCGGATGCCCGCTGGTCCGCCA
>CALAEC010000234.1 GCA_937890785.1 uncultured Actinomycetes bacterium | reverse complement strand
AGAGCGTCTGACTACGGATCAGAAGGCTGGGGGTTCGAGTCCCTCCGGGCGCACCGATGGTTCCTGCCGTTCCGGCAAGGACCGGCCGCCCGATGGCTGCTTTGTGAGCCACTCCGCCGATCGCCCTAGGCCAACTTGGGGTATCGGGCGAAGGAACGCGTGCGTATCATCTCCCCGATTTGTCCTCGCGCTCGGAGGGGCAGGGGTTGTCCATGGGGACGCGGTTCGGGTCGACGCTCTTGTTGGCCGGCGCACTGCTGCTGGCCTCCTGCGGTGGAGAAGCGACACCGGTTTCCGGCGACGGCGACAACGGTGCGTCCGGAGCGACCACCGAGGAGCGCGATGAGGTGGCGCTGCCGGCCGGCGGACCGGTCGATCCGGTGGTCCCGCCGAACACGCCCGCGTACGAACTGCTGGCGGCCGGCCAATGCTCGGAGCTTCAGGGCCACGTCGAATCCTGGGATGACCAGGTGGTCGATGTGGAAGGGCCCGACACCGTCGAGCTCTACCGCAGCGCCGCGCATGCGTGCCTCGGGGAGTGGGAGGAGGCGATCGAGGCATTCGATCGCATCGGCACCCCGGAGCTCAAGGGGATCTGTCCGCGCGAGGCCGTGTACGACTGGCTCCTGCCCCTCATCGAAGCCAGGAAGGCGGACCCGGGGTTCGAGCCGGAGTTCGTGGCCTCCGGTGGGTCACCCCTCTGCCCGACTGCCGACGACGGAGAGGACGAGCCCACCGTCGGGCCGACGGTCGAATCGTGAGCACTCGGGCCGGCACGACCCGGACCGCGCTGACGACCGACGGCGTCGACGGCGGCCCCGCCCGGTCGATGCTGGGCACGCTCCGCGTCCTTGGGACGCTTGTAGCACCGACGACCCTTGTCGTGGCACTGCTCTATTACTTCGGATGGGCCCGCACGAGTCAGCAGGCCTTGGACATGGGTCTGGACGAGAGCCTCTTTGGGTTCTCTGCGCAGGACTACATCCTGCGGAGCATCGGGTCGATGTTCCTGCCGCTGTTCATGGCGACCGGGGTGATCCTGCTGGGCGTCCTGGCGCACGCTCGCCTTCTGCGGCGGCCGGACGAGCGGCTGCGACGACGGGTCAGTCGGTCCCTCGCGGCCGGTGGCGCAGCCCTGCTCGTGCTGGGCCTGGCGCTTTCGCCGGTGGAGACGAGCTCGCGCGTCCTCTCAGTCTCCGCTCCCCTCGGCGTCACCGTGGGGATCGGCCTGCTGGCATACGCAGGGACCCTGCTTCGGCCGGCGGCGCCTGACCAAAGCCGTACGGGCGATCGTACGGCCACGCGACTTGCGTGGAGCCTGGTGACCGTGCTGTTGCTCCTCGGCGCCTTCTGGACCGTGTCCCGCTATGCCGTCGTGAAAGGCAGGGCGTCGGCCGAGCAGGTGGAGCGGGGCCTCATAAGAAGGCCGTCCGTGACCATCTACAGCGTCTCGCGCCTGTACCTCGAACACCCGGTAGTGGAGCAGGCCCTGCCGGCGGAGGAGGGGGCGTTCCGGTACCGCTACACGGGGCTGAAGCTCCTGTTCCGAGCGGACGGGAAGCTGTTTCTCCGGCCCGCCGACCCTAACGACCGGAGGAACATCGTCATCCCCGAGGACCTGAACATCCGCGTCGAGTACGGATGACCGGCGAGCGCGGCTCCGACCGGCGGGACAGCGGGCCGTCCCGCGATCCCCTCGACTACCGGATACCCACGGATCAGAAGGCTGGGGGTTCGAGTCCCTCCGGGCGCACGACCAAGTCTCGCCTGAGCAAGCTCGACGTGTGCGGTGATGGCCTCCTCCGGCGGCTCGGCCTAGCGCTCAACCCGAGACCAACAGTCGGCGATTCGCCTGCAGCCACAGCAACATCTCGCGGATGGAGTGATGCAGTTTTTGTTCGAGGAACCCACTCCACGGAGGCACGCCCTGGGCGCCGAATGTCTCGATCTCCTCGATATCGGTCTGGTGGTGACGCTCTGCTCGGGTGACGAGGTCGGCGGGAGTGGCCCCACGCCCGTACGTCTCGCATATAAGTCGAAGCCGGTGGGCCCGGTCGGGAACCTCCTCGAACCCGCAGGCGGCGCAGTAGGCGTCATCGCGCATCGGCACGGAGGTGAACGCGAGGAACGCCACATCGTCCAGCGGATCTCCGGGACCGGCGAAGTCCCAATCGATGATGGCGACGGCCTTCCCGTCCCGCCAGATCATGTTCCTGGGGCCCAGATCTCTGTGGCACACGGACTGGCCCGGCCCCAGATCAACGGGGCCATCCGCCCACTCAACGTCGGCGTCCGGAGCGAAGTCCGCGACGGCGTCGTGGAACTCGGCCACCAGACGCACGGCCGAAGCGAGGCCCGTGTCGGCCCTCACCGCCCGTGGCCAGGGGTGTGTGCCCGGCGCACCCGCGATGTAGCTGAGGATCTCCCGCCCCCGGGCGTCGATGCCGAGGGCGCGCGGAGCGCCGGCGAAGCCCTTGGCCTCGAGGTGCCGTAGGAGGGCGTGCACGGCTGGCGTCCACCGTCCGGCGGTCCGTCGCACCGTGTCGCCGACGCGCACCACCTCCGGGGTCGCCAAACCTCCGGTGAGGACGCGTTCACGTTCAACAGGCGAACGCTGCATCACCAGATTATGGGGCCGAGGATCCGATGAACAAGCCTGGGGGCCGGTCGGGGCCCAGTCTCGCGTGCGGTTGGCCGCGGGCCGCAGGAAGCAGGGCTGGGGTTTCAAGTTCTCTGGGATGCCAGCAGGGTTTTTGTCGCTTCCGTCGAAGACCAACACGGGCAGACCTTCGAGGGGAGTCGTCGAGGACATGAGCATCCGACTGGTTATCGCCGAGGACACCGAGCATGTCCGGAGGATGCTCGTGGACATCCTGGGCCTCCACGGGTTCGAGGTGGTGGCCGAGGCCGGAACCCTGGACGAGGCTCTCCGACGCGTCGAGGAGAGCGAGCCCGACGTCCTGGTGGTGGGCCACCGCCCACAGGGGATCGACGGGATCGAGGCCGTGCGGCGGATCCGAGGCCGTCCTCCGAGCCCGCCGGTGATCCTCTACGCGGCCGCCATCGACGGGGAGGTGGAGGCCCAAGCCAAGGAGGCAGGGGCTGCCACCTGTATCTCCCGCACCGCTGGCGTCGAGGCCCTTGCTCGCGGGATCTCGGCGATCACGCTTCGCCTGGATCGCTGAGGCCGCTGCTGCCTCGGGGGACCCCCAGAGACCGCAGCCGGCGCGCGTCGACGACGACGCCTCCGCGCGTGCGACACTCGGTGGATGGATCTTGACCGCCGGCAGGGTCTGAGACGCGTCGCCTCGTGCGTGATGCTGGCCGGCCTCCTCTCGTGCGGGCAGGCGCCGGAGACGGCGACCACACGAGCTCGGACACCGAGTACGCGGGCACCGGAGGCGTCCTTGCCGGCAGAGCTCGTCGAAGAGCAGGAGACTCCCAATCGGTTCGACGGTCGCGTCGCCCGGCTTCCGGCCTCGCTGCGCCAGGAGATGCGCGGAACCACCTGGAAGCCCGGCTGTCCGGTTCCCCTCGACGATCTCCGTCTCCTCCACGTCGGCTATTGGGGGTTCGACGGCGAGCTCAAGCGCGGGCCGATGGTCATCCACGAAGACGTGGCCGAGGACGTCCTGTGGGTGTTCGGCCGCCTGTTCAGGGCTCGGTTCCCCATCAAGCGGGTCGCGCTGACCCGGGAGTTCGTTCCCGAGGAGTTCGAGCCCCGGATCTCGAGCGCGCGAAGCGTGACCGCGGCCTTCAACTGTCGCCCCGTGATCACGCCCCTCGGCCCGCAGGACGATTTCTCACAGCACTCGTACGGATGGGCCATCGACATCAACCCGGTGCAGAACCCCTACGTGACCTCGGACGGCTTCGTCCGCAACCTCAAGTCACGCCGGTACCTGGACCGCTCGAAGCGGCTGCCCGGCGTGATCCACCCCGGCGACCTGGTGGTCCGGTCCTTCGCCGCCATCGGCTGGTCGTGGGGCGGGGACTGGCAGGGTGGCCAGGACTACATGCACTTCGAGCGTTCCTGAGCCGCCTTGACAGGCCAACGGCCGTCGGCTACGAATGCGCGGCCCAGCGATGGGAGGGGAAGGGGATGGGCGGATACGCGGACAAGCTGCGGCAGAAGGCGAGGGTTCCCTGGCTGACTCGTGGCCGGCCGGCAACGCCGCCGTGGGGCTGACCGAGCAGCGGCTGCTGGTGTTCGACTACACCGCCGACTTCGTGGAGTCGTTCGACCTCGTGAAGTCGGGAGCCTGAGGAACCACCACCGGACCCTTGTCCGGAACCGGGCGGAGTGGCACAATCCGGTCACCACGGCGAAGGGAAGGGGGAACGATGCGTCGCTTCGGAGCGCTGCTGATCGCGGGGCTGGTGGTCCTGGCCCCGAGCGTCTCGTCCGCCCACAAGAGCGCCCGACTGACGGTCCGCCAGCGGGTCCGCTCGACGAACCAGACCCCGCAGCGGAGCGAGGCCAACATCAAGCACATCATCATCAACCGCCGGAACGTACCGGTCCGGGGACGGTGCATCGCGGTCATCGAGGGCCGATGGCTCCATCCGACGACGCTCGAGAACCGTGTCTACCCGGAGGACTGGTTCCTCAGGATCAGGAAGCTGCTCCCGGGCCAGAAGCTTCGGGCCAGCGGGACGATCTTCGTGGATCACCCGGACATCGCCGCGGACCCGGCATGGCAGCCGCAGGGCGTCACCGTGAAGACGACGCACTGTCACGTTCGTTAGCCGCGTGGCCCCCTGATGGGTTCGGCTGGGGGTCGGCTCAGTCCGAGCCCCAGATCCAGGGCTCCAGATTCACGCCGAGCCCGTCGGCGATCCGATTGACGTAGGCGTAGTACGCGACCACCTCGGCGATGTGGAGGATGTCGGCGTCGGAGAAGCCGGCCCCGCGGAGCGCTTCCACGTCCCCGGGTTCCATGGCTCCCGGGGTGCGGGTCAGCTTGTCGGCGTACCGGAGCATCGCCAACCGGCGAGCATCGAGGCCCGCGGTTCGATAGTCGGACTCGATCCGTGCGGCCAGGTCGTCGTCCTTCAGCAGCCGGCGCAGACCGCGCCGGTGATGGGTGATTCAGTAATGGCACTCGTTGATCACGCTGACGACGAGCGCGATCATCTCCCGGTCGACCTTCCGGAGCGTCGGCGTCCCGGTCATCACCTCGCGATACAGCTCGTAGTGCGCGCGGAGCCCCTCCGGATGGAGTGAGTGGATCCGGAGGATCGTGTCCACCCGACCGTAGTCCGGGTCGACCATCCTGGCGTACAGCTCGCTGAGCCGGCCCGAGGCTTCGGGCTCGTCGACGATCTCGATCCAGGCCACGGGACCTCCTTTTCCGTTCCCGGTTCGGGGGCTACCGCGTCATCTAATACCTACTTTTCTATAGTAGCCTCGCCCGAGGAAGCGTCGGGGAGCCGGCGCGTGGAGGAGGAAGCATGATCTGGGACTTCGCGGATCAGGCGGAGTGGGGCCTTCTGGCCCTGCGGCTGGCCATCGGCGCGATCTTCATCGTGCATGGGTGGCCGAAGGTGACCGGGGCCAGAGGCATGGCGGCGGCCATGGGAGGCGGCGAGGCCAAGCCGGTCATGGTGGGCGGCTTCACGCTGCAGGGGATCGTGGAGGTCGGCGGGGGGATCCTGATGATCCTGGGCGTGCTGACTCAGCTCGTGGCCGTGGCGTTCGCCATCATCATGATCGGGGCCATCTTCCTGAAGAACACCCAGATGAAGACGGGATTCATGTCCCAGCAGACCACGGGGTGGGAGTTCGACCTGGTGCTCCTGGCCGGCAACATCCTGCTATTCCTCACCGGGCCCGGCGAGATCGCCATCCAGAACTGAGGGGACGCCGCTGGCCAAGGACGCCGCCCACTCGGGCTCCTGCTTCGAGCTGCTCGGGAAGAAGTGGACCGCGCTCCTGGTCCGCGCGCTGCTGGACGGGCCGCGCCGGTTCACGGAGCTCCTCGACGCCGCCCCTGGCCTCCGGGATCGGGTGCTCTCGCAGCGTCTGAAGGAGCTCGAGGCCGCCGGCGTCGTCACCAGGGTCGCCTACGCGGAGGTGCCGCCGCGGGTCGTGTACGAGCTGACCCCGCGGGGACGGGAGCTTCGGCCGGTGATCGCGGAGATGGAGCGGTGGGGGCAGGCCGGCCGGTGATTTCCTCGTCCACCGGCGGCCCGTCCTCATACCCCCACGTCTCGCCGCTCGAACGCGACCAGCGAGAACCCCGCCAGGAACACCGTCACCACGACGAGGAACGCCGCGTGCAGCGGGTCCACGCCGTTCCGAAGGGGCACGGCCGCGTCGTAGTAGTAGAACGGTGACAGCCCGCGGAACGGCTCCACGGCCTCGGAGATCGACGCGTACAGGTCAAGGAGGTACATCGCCACCGCCACGGTCGTGGTGAGGCCCAGGGCCAATCCCCGCTTCCCGGTCAGGGATCCGATGAACAGCGCCAGGGCGCCGAACACCAGGCCGAGGAGGACCACCATCAGCGTGGCTGCGGCCAGCGCGCTCGAGCCGATGTCGAGGCCCACCGGCGCCGCCCCCAGCGCCAGCGACGCCCACAGGACCGCTCCCAGGAACCCCGTGGCCACCGCGAGCGCGGCGAACTTCTCGGCCACGATCCGCCACCGGGGGACCGGCCGGGCCAGCACCAGCTCGAGCGTCCCCGCCTGCTCCTCGCCGGCCACCGTGCGAGATCCGAAGGCGATGCCGAACACGAGGAACAGGATCGGGGCCAGGAACGCGAACACCCGGCCGTTGAGGTAGCCCGCCGGTGAGGTCAGGTCGAGGTCGCCACCGGCCAGGCTCTGGAGCGCCGGGGGAAGATCCTCGACCAGCCGGTTCAGCTCCTGCCCGCTCTCCTCGATCGCCGGCCAGAACCCGACCGTGATCGCCACCAGGCCGACCAGTCCGAGCGCCCACCAGAGCAGCGACCGCCGGCGATCCCGGAGCGTCTTCAGGAACGTGTTACGGAGCATCGGTGCCTCCGTAGTAGGCGAGGAAGATCTCCTCGAGCCCCGGTTCGTGGCTCACCACGTTCACGACTTCGAACCGAGCCGCGGCCTTGATCACGGCGTCGAGCGAGCCGACCACCGTGCACCGAACCACGGAGTCCTGCGTGCTCACGTCCTGCACCCCCGCGAGGTTGGCGAACGCCGCGGGCGGTACGGCGGTGGCGAATTGGATCTCCAGCCGGCGAAGCGCCCGAGCCTTCAGGGCATCGATCTCCTCGACCGCGACCAGACGGCCTTCCCGGATGATCCCCACGCGGTGACAGAGGGCCTCGACCTCGGGCAGGATGTGCGAGGAGAGGAACACGGACCGTCCGTCCGCCACGGCCTCGGACAGCAGCGCGTGGATCTCGTGCTGGATCAGCGGGTCGAGCCCGGCGGTCGGCTCGTCGAGGATCAGCAGATCCGGCCGGTGCATCAGCGCCTGGATGAGCCCGACCTTCTGCTTGTTGCCCGAGGAGAGCTCCCCGATCCGGCGGTCGAGGTCCGCGCCGAGGCGGTCTGCCAGCCGCTTCACCTCGGCCCAGCCCACGCCGCCGCGGAGGTGGCCGAGGTATCGGAGCAGGTCCTCGGACCGCATGCCCTCGTACAGGCGAAGCTCGCCGGGCAGGTACCCGACACGTCGGCGGACCTCCAGGCCCTGCGCCCGGACGTCCAGGCCGAAGATCCACGCCGCGCCCGCCGTCGGCCGGATCAGGTCCATGAGGAGCCGGATCGTGGTGGTCTTCCCGGCCCCGTTCGGTCCCAGGAACCCGAACACCTCACCGCGGGTGACGTCGAAGGTGACGTCCTCGATCCCGCGGTGTCTCCCGTAGCTCTTGGTCAGCTGCCGGGTCTGGATGACCGGTTGCTCGGCCACGGAGCAATCGTACTCGGGGGATGTTCGTCCGGCGGAGCGGGAGGTCGAGCCCTAGAAGGCCACCGCGGCGGCGATGACCTCGGACTCGCGCAGCTTGGAGAACGCCTCGCGCTCGATCTGGCGGACGCGCTCGGCCGAGAGCCCCATGGTCCGGCCGGTCTCCCGCAGCGAGAGCGGCTGGCCGTTGCCGAGCCCGTACCGGAGGGCCAGGACCTCGCGCTCCTGGTTGGACAGCAACGCGTCCATGGTCTGGCCGATCTCCCGGCGGACCATGCCCTCCTCGACCTCGTCGAACCCGGACTGGGCCTCCGCCTCCTCGATCAGCTCGCCGAGCTCGGTGTCCTCGCCGATGGGCGCCTGGAGGGAGACAGGCTGGCGCCGCTCCAGCTCGAGCAGGTCCTCGACCTCCTCGGGCGTGGATCCGACGGCCTTGGCCACCTCCTCCGGGCGGGGTTCCTGGCCGGACCGCTGGGCCATGTGCCAGGCGGTCGACTTGACCTTGCGGATCCGCTCGCCGACGTGGACCGGCAGCCGGATCGTCCGCCCCCGGTCGGCGATGGCCCGGGTGATGGCCTGCCGGATCCACCACGTGGCGTACGTGGAGAACTTGAATCCCCGGCGCCAGTCGAACA
>CALAEC010000233.1 GCA_937890785.1 uncultured Actinomycetes bacterium | reverse complement strand
AGGGTGAAACGGTGAGGTAAGAGCTCACCAGCGCGCCGGGCGACCGGCGCGGCTCGGCAAACCCCACCCGGAGCAAGGCCAAGCAGGGAGCCTCCGGCCGAGGCGATCGCACGGCCGGGACGGACGGCCCGTCCGATGCTCCCGGGTAGGCCGCATCGAGGGCCGCGGAGACGCGACCCCCAGAGAGATGGCCGCCACCCGCTCCGGCGGGGACAGAATCCGGCTTACAGGCCGGCTCCTCCCCCTCCTCTGCTAGCGTGACTCACGGTGGCCTCCCCTCGAACGAAGCTGGCGCTGGGCGGCCTCGCCGTCATCCTCGTCGTCGGTGGGGCCTGGATGCTCACGGCGATGCGCCCGTCCGACGAGCCCGGCGCTGTCGTCGAACTGTCGGGACCGATGCCGCAGATCGCCGACGAGGCGGTGGCCGGTGGCGCTCTCGATCCGGAGCACTACCGCGGCAGGCCGGTGGTTGTGAACTTCTGGGCCACCTGGTGCGGGCCGTGCCGTCGGGAACAGCCGGCCCTCCAGCGGCTGGCCGAGGAGTACGACGGACGGGTGGCCTTCGTCGGCATCAACCACACCGACGACCGGGCCGCGGCCCGCGAGTACGTTCGGCAGTACGGCGTGACGTACCCGAGCGTGTTCGATCCGGCCGGCGAGGTCGCGTTCGACTTCGAGATCCCGTACCTGCCGGCCACCGTGATCGTCGACGCCGCCGGCCAGCTGCGGTACCGGCTGCTGGGGGCGCAGCCCGAGTCGAGCTTCCGCCGCCACATCGAGTCCGTTCTCGGCGACGCCGCGTCGTCAGCCTGACGCTGCGAACACCCGCCACGTTCCGGGGACGCCCTTGAGCCGATGCTCCCCTCGGTCCTCGAACCGCAGGTCTGAGCCGGCCATGAGCTCCCTCACCGTGGTCGAGACGAGCACTTCGCCTGCGTTTGCAAGGGCGGCGATACGCGCCCCGATGTGCACGGCCAGCCCGCCGAGGTCGTCCCCACGGACCTCGACCTCACCCGTGTGGACCCCGGCCCGGATGCGGATCCGCAGAGGGGCCACGGCCTCCGTCGCCGCCATCGCGAACCGTACGGCGTTCCTCGGTCCATCGAAGGCCGCGAAGATCCCGTCACCCGTGGTGGCCACCTGGCGGCCGCCGAACCGCTCCACCTCCCTACGGAGGAGCGCGTTGTGACGATCGAGGATGTCCCGCCACCGGCGGTCCCCGAGCTCGGCCGCGACGGTCGTCGAGTCCACGATGTCGGTGAAGACGACCGTGGATAGGGCGCGGTCGGGGTCGGCGCCCGTCCGGGCCCCGGTGACGAACTCCTCGATCTCGTCGGCGACGGCGTCGATGCCCTCCGAGAAGATCAGGTGGTCCGTCCCGGGCAGCTCGACGTGGCGTGCGTTCGGGATCATCGACGCGACCTCACGGCTGAGCTCGGTCGACACGATCCGGTTCCCGGTTCGGTTCAGGACCAGGGTCGGGGTGCGGATGGCCGGCAGCTCGCCGGCCACGTCGCTCATCATGGACTGGCGGACGTAGTGACCGATGGCGCCGGGGCGGACCGAAAGCCGTTGCAGCCTGGCCAGGTCGCGGTCGAAACGCTCCTCACCCGCGCGGCTCGGGGCGAACACATCGACCCCGCTGAAGCCGCTGACCTGATTGGTCCTGATCAGTTCCATGAACGCCTCCATGTCCTCCATCGGCGTACCGGCAGCGTGCTGGTGCTTTGCCGTGGTTGCGAACAGGACCAGGGACCGGCATCGTTCCGGGTGGCGGGCGGCGAGGAGTATGGCCACGAGCGTCCCCTCGTTCGCTCCCACCACCGCCGCTTCGGAGGATCCGGCCGCGTCCAGCACGGCCACAGCGTCGTCGACCTGTGTCTCCACGTCCGGGAGACGATCGAGGGGGACGGGGTCGGACAGGCCCGTTCCCCGGCGGTCGAAATGGATCAGCCGGGAGAAGGAGCTCAGCCGGCGGAGGAGACGAGCGAAGTCGGGAACATCCCACACGGCCTCGACGTGATGGACCCATGCGTCGACGTACAGGAGGTCGACCGGTCCCGACCCGACGATCTGGTAGGCCAGGTGGACGTCGCCGTTCCGGGCAAAGTGCGTGTCGGGCACTACCCGGCGGCGCGGGCCTCGGCCCGCTGCAGCTGGCGGCCGGCGTGGTATGAGGACCGGACCAGCGGTCCCGCCTCGACGTGGGCGAACCCCATGGCCGTCCCGGCGCGGCCGTGCTCCTCGAACTCCTCTGGCGTGACCCACCGGTCCACCGGGAGATGGAACGCGGTCGGCTGCAGGTACTGGCCGAGTGTCATCAGGTCGACGTCGACCTCGCGGAGATCGCGGAGCGCCTCGGCCACCTCGTCCGGGCGCTCGCCCATGCCCAGGATGAGGTTCGACTTGGTGATCTGGCCGGGCCGAAGCTCCTTGGCGATCCGGAGCGTCTCCAGCGTGGTGTCGTAGTCGAAACCGGGGCGGATCCGCCGGTGGAGCCGGCGGACCGTCTCGAGGTTGTGGGCGAACACGTCGGGCTGTGCCTCGATCACCGTGGCGATGTCGTCGCGGCGGCCCTTGAAGTCGGGCGGGAGGACCTCGATGCGGCAACCGGGCACGGCCTCACGAACCGCTCGGATCGCCTCGGCCCAGATCCAGGCCCCGCCGTCGGGAAGGTCGTCCCGGGCCACGCCGGTCAGCACCACGTAGCGCAAGCCCATCGCCTCGACGGCCTCGGCGATCCGCCGCGGCTCGTCCTCGTCGAGCCCGTCTGGTTTCGCCGTCTCCACGTCGCAGAAGCCGCACCGCCGGGTGCACTTCTCGCCGAGGATGAGGAACGTGGCCTCGCGGTCCTCCCAGCACTCGAAGATGTTCGGGCAGCCGGCCTCCTCGCAGACCGTGTGGAGGTCGAGCCCGCGCATGATGCCCTTCAGGTCCTTGTAGTTCGGGCCGAACCGGGCCCGGGTCTTCAGCCAGGC
>CALAEC010000232.1 GCA_937890785.1 uncultured Actinomycetes bacterium | reverse complement strand
TCTCCGGGTCGCGACCGCGGATCAGGGCCCGGATCGACTGGACCCACGGCCAGTACGCGGGGGCCCCGCCGGCCTCCCAGCAGCGGCCCCACAGCACCCGCGCGCCGCGGTCGAGGGCGATCGACCCCAGCTCGTCGGCCAGCCTGCTCTTCCCGATCCCCGGCTCCCCGGCCAGCAGGAACAGGCGGCCCTCCCCGGCCCGCGCCGCCTCGAGTCCCTCCACCAGGGCGGTGAGTTCGGCCTCGCGCCCCACGAAGACCGAAGCGCCGGACGGCCCGGGTGCTGCGGAGGCGAAGCCTCCTTGGACCGGGTTCCCAGGTGTGCGCCGCATGGCCCGTTCTTCGGCGAGCATACGGAACCGCCGGTTTGACCGGTAGCGTCACCCCTGGTCCTGTGGTGGGAGCGCCGATCCTGGCGGGGCTGACGCGAGGCCACGGTGCCTCAGGCCGCCCTCTAGGCTGAGGCCGTGAGACTGGCCCTGGCCGGGGACACGATGCTCGGCCGGAGGGTCGCGGAGGAACTCGCGACGGCGCCCCCGACCTCGCTGGTCGCGCCTGAGGTGGCGGCCGAATGCCGACGGGCCGACCTGTTCGTCCTCAACCTGGAGTGCTGCATCTCCGAGCGAGGGCGGCCCTGGTCCGACCCGGCCAAGCCCTTCTTCTTCCGGGCCCCGCCGGTGGCCGTCGAGACGCTGGCTCACCTGGGAGCCGACTGCGTGACGCTCGCCAACAACCACGCGCTCGACTTCGGGGGGGAGGCCCTGGCGGACACCCTCGAGTATCTCGACGCTGCCGGGATCGCCCACGTGGGTGCCGGCCCGAACGAGGATGCCGCCCGGGCGCCGGTCGTGCTCGGGGCCGCCGGCTTCCGGCTCGGCGTGGTGGGCGTCTCCGACCATCCCGTCGCGTTCGCGGCCGGCCCGAGCCGTCCGGGGATCGCCTTCGGAGACCTCGGGCGGGGGGTCCCGGACTGGCTGATCGCGGCCGTCGGGAGCGTGGAGGCCGACGCGGTCCTGGTGACGCCGCACTGGGGGCAGAACATGACCTCCGAGCCCGTGCCGCACGTGCGGCGGGCGGCCCGGGCCCTGGTGGACGCCGGGGCAGCCCTGGTGGCGGGGCACTCGGCTCACGTCTTCCACGGCGTGCAGGACGGGGTCCTGTTCGACCTCGGCGACTTCCTCGACGACTACGCGGTGGACGCTCGGCTGCGGAACGACCTCGGGCTGCTGTGGTTCGTGGAACTCGACGAGCGAGGGCCGCGGCGGCTCGAGGCGGTTCCGCTGAAGCTCGGCTTCTGCCTGACCCGTGCGGCCGAGGGCGCGGACGCCGCGTGGATCCGTCGCCGATTCCGGGAAGCCTGCGCGGCGATGGGGACCGAGGCGATGGAGGAGGACGGCCGCCTGGTGGTGACCTGGGGCTAGGGCGGCCTACCTGCCGATCGGCCCCCAGGCCGGCCCGGTGCCAACCTCGGGCACCGGTCGTTCCCGCTGGGCTTGGGCCAGGCCCCACAGGCAGGCCCCGATCCCGGCCAGGAGCAGCCCCAGGCCTCGGACCGTCGTGGCGAACCCCTCGGCCCGGTCCAGCAGGCCCAGCCGGGCGAGGATGAAGGCCCAGTCGTGCTCGCTGCCCAGGAGGACCAGCCGCTGGAAAGGGGATCGCCCACGTACAGGGAAAACCTGCTGGGCCGATGTCCCGGCCCAGGCCAGGCACACGCCTGCGGCCATCCGGTCGCGGCCGGCCAGCCAGAAGTAGACGGCCAGGGGAATGGGGACCAGGACCTGGAAGGCGGAGCCGGCGACCGCGGTCACCAGGTCGGGGAAGACGTAGGTGAGGAGGCGGCCCAGCTCGTGGATCCCCAGGTCGACCAGGCTCAACAGCGGCACCGGGGCGCCCCGAACGAACGCGAAGCAGCCCATGTCCTCGTCCGGGGACGCCGTCACCTCGAACGCGTTCTTCGGGTCTACGTCGACCATTACACGGAGGAGCGGCCGCACCGGCACTCGCCCTGGCGACCCCTCGAGGCGAGCAAAGGGTCGGCCCTGCAGCCGGAGAGACGATGATCAGGCGACGAGATGTGCTCGGCGGTCTCATTCACGAGTACGCGTGGACGGCATGAAGGGTGCCGGGGTTTGTGAACCCTTCAGGCATGACCGTGTCGGCGTTTTAGAGCCTGACAGGCTGCGGCGAGGAGGAGCTGATCCGGGCCGGCGAGTTCCTGGTGTACCGGACGCCGCCG
>CALAEC010000231.1 GCA_937890785.1 uncultured Actinomycetes bacterium | reverse complement strand
ATCCGACCACCTGGGGTCGGGCGCGCCCTCGCCGGTGAGGACGTGGACAACCAGGAGGTCGCCCCGCGTCCGTTGGACGATGCGCCCGCCCCTGCGGATCAGCTCCTCCGAGGCCTCGCGCCGAGAGATGCACACCATGATGCGCTCCCGCGTCTCCGGCGTTCCGCCCTTGGACCAGCGGCGAATGAGCTCGTCGTCAACCTGGTTGGCCACGCGCATCAGCGCGAGCTCCCTGAGCGCTGTGAGGTTCTCGAGGGTGAAGAACCGGCGGAGAGCCAGCCTCGTTGGCACTCCGCCCGCCGGTCAGTGCGAGCCGACCTCCTGGATGATGTGGCAGTAAGCTGCCCGACGACGCGGGACGAGCCGACTCCTCCGCGCCAGCCGCAGCAGATCCCTTCGCATCGATTCCAGAGCCCTGATCCGCTCCCCGAGGCCCTCCACGTGGCGGTCAATGACCCCGAGGACATGTTCGCAGGGCTGCTCTGCCCGGTTCCGGAATGCGAGTACCTCTCGGATCTCGCCGAGGGTGAGTCCGATCGATTGGGCAGCGCCCACGAACCGCAGGAGGCCGATGGCCGATTCCTCATAGTCGCGGTACCCGTTCGGGAGACGAGCCGGCTCGGGAACGAGCCCGATCTGCTCGTAGTAGCGGATCGTCTTCGGGCGAAATCCGGCCCGCTCGCCGAGCTCACCGATGCGCACGCTCCGAGGCTACCGTGGGTTGACCTTCCAGTCGACTGGAACCTCTACGCTCCCGTGGCATGAAGCTCCCCCTGCTGGGATCGGGTAACGATGGAAGCGGGCGGGGCCGCTACTGGCTGCTCGCCGCGGGGCTCGTGTTGGCGGGACTCGCGGGCTATCTCGGCTACGTGGCGTTCCCCCGCTTCGATCTTGCGGCCGGCGTGGGGGCGGGCCTGCTAGTGCTGGCCGCCGCGGCAGGCGTCGCCTCGTTCTTCTCCCCGTGCTCGTTCCCGCTGCTCGTCACGCTCCTGACCCGGGAGGGCACGCGGGAAGGACGACCGGGGATACGTGGCCTCCGCGTGGCCGTCCCGCTCTCGGTCGGGGCGGTGGTGTTCGTGCTCGGGGTTGGGGCACTCATCGCGCTCGGGGGCCGCGGCCTCGCGGGTGAGGTGACCTTCACGAGCACCGCCGGGCGCGTGCTCCGCATCGCGGTCGGATCCGGGCTCCTCCTGCTGGGTCTCGTGCAGGCCGAGATCCTTCCCTTCTCCTTCCACCGCCTCGGCGACCGGATCGCCCGGCCCGTCGTCGGGGCGCAGGCGCGCCTCCGCCGACGCCATCCTCGCGCCGGCCTGGTCCTGTTCGGGTTCGGGTACCTGCTGGCCGGCTTCGGGTGAACGGGGCCGATCCTGGCCGGTCTGGCCGGGCAGGGACTGGCGACCGGGGGGTTCGGCGCCGCCTTCCTCGCGTTCGCGGTGGCCGCGGCCGTGCTCGTGGGCCTCCTGTTCGCCGCCTCGTTCCTGATCGTCGGTGCCCGCGAGACGACGCTCGACCGCGTCCGGGCGAGCGCGCCCTCCATCAAGCGCTGGGGCGGGTACGTGCTGATCGTCGTCGGCGCGTGGTTCGCAGCGCTCGGGATCTGGGCGGAGGCGTTCGCGGATCTGTTCCCCGTGTAGCAGATGCCAGATCGCTGGAGCTGGCCGAGTGGTTCCGGGAACTTCTGGG
>CALAEC010000230.1 GCA_937890785.1 uncultured Actinomycetes bacterium | reverse complement strand
ACCCGCACCAGCTCCATGGCCAGGTTGCGGTCGGGGCGCTCGGTCATCTGACGGCCTCCAGGACGTGGTCGGGTGGGGCGCCGTCGTTGAGGACGCGGTGGACCGCCCGGTGCAGGGGCAGCTTCAACCCGAGCTCGTCCGAGAGGTGCTCGATGTCCTCCACCGACTCCGCCCCTTCCACGGTCAGGCCCCGGTTCGTCATGTCCTCCAGGACCTTCGCCGGGTCCCCGCCCAGTCCCACGGCCTCGCCGTAGATCCGGTTCCTCCCCCCCAGGATCGTCACGTACAGGTCACCCATCCCCGCCAGGCCCAGCGCCGTCGCACGCCGCCCCCCCGCGGCCTCGACGAGCTCGGCGATCTCGTGGACGGCCTGGCTGAACAGCGCGGCCCGGGCGTTCTTCAGGTCCCGCTGGAGGGTCTGGGCGAGTCCCTCCACGATGCCCGCGCCGATGGCGGCCACGTTCTTCGCGGTCCCGCAGAGCTCCACGCCCGGGACGTCGTCCGTCACCTCGACGAGATAGCTGTCGGTGTGGAACGTTTCGGCCGCGCGGCGGAGCGCGCCGGGGTCGTCGGAGGCGAACACCACGGCGGTGAGGAACCCTTCGGCCAGCTCCGGGGCCAGCATCGGCCCACCGATCGAAACCACCGACCGTGGCCCGAGCTCCTGCGCGTACACCTGGGAGAGGCGGGCGTGGGTGCCCCGCTCCAGGCCCTTGCCCACCGAGAGCAGGATGGCACTGGAGGACAGCTCATCGGCCACGAGCCGGGCCAGGTTCCGCGCGCCGCGAGAGTTGGCGCCCAGCACGGCCAGCTCGCACCCGTCGGCCGCCGCGGCCAGCTCCTCGGGCTGGAGGACCTGAACGGACGTGGGGACCCGCTCGGGGAGGGCGGGATGCTGACGCTGCTCGCGGAGCCCCGGGAGAACCCGGGCGTCGAACTCTGAGCCCCACAGTGTCACGGCGTGGCCGCTCCGGGCCAGGTGGATGGCCAGGGCCGTCCCCGCCGCGCCCGCACCGAACACACCGACCCGAGCCATCGGCCGGAGCATAGTGGACCGAGCGCCGTCACCGGCTCGGGGTAGCATCCGGCGATGTCCCTGGTCGGAGCGCGGTGAGGCCGAAGCACGCGGTCCTCCTGGTCCTCGGCGTGGCGGCGGTCTCCACCTCGGCCCCGCTGATCCGGCTGGCCGACGCCCCGCCGCTGGCCGTGGCCCTCTACCGGAACCTGTTCGCCGCGCTCGCCCTCCTCCCGTTCGCCCTGATCCGTCACCGTGCCGAGCTCGCGGCGCTCGACCGACGTCGATGGGGAGGGCTGGCCCTGGCCGGCGGCTTCCTGGCGATCCACTTCGCCGCCTGGATCCCGTCGGTCGGGCTGACCACGGTCGCGGCCAGCACCGCCCTGGTGAACTCGCAGTCGATCTGGGCGGCCGTGGGGGCGAGGGTCGTTCTGGGCGAGCGGGTGCGCCGAGCCGCGTTCGTCGGGATCGCCGTGGCCCTGGCCGGCGCCGTGGTGATCTCGGGCGCCGACTTCGCCCTGTCGCCTCGGGCGTTCGCCGGCGACATGCTCGCGGTCGTCGGGGCCGTCTCGGGGGCCGGGTACCTGCTAACGGGTCGGCGGCTCCGACAGCGCCTGTCGCTGGCCGCCTACGCGTTCGTCGTCTACGCGGTGTGCTCGGTCCTCCTGCTGATCGCCGCCCTGGTCGCCGGGACGCCGCTCACCGGCTTCGAGCCGGAGGCATGGCTCCTGTTCGTCCTGATGGCCGCCGGTCCGCAGATCCTCGGCCACACCGTGTTCAACTACCTCCTCCGCGACGTCGAGGCCACGGTGGTGGCCGTGGCGGTGATGGCCGAGCCGGTGGGCGCCTCGCTCCTGGCGCTGGCTCTTTTCGGCGAGGTGCCGCCGGTGTCGGCGGTGATCGGCGGGGCCGTGATCCTCGCGGGGATCTACCTGGCGGTGACCGCGCAGGCCCGACGGCCGGCCGAAGCGCCGGTCGAGTAGCATCGGAGTCTCGCGGAACGACCGGGCCAGGGGCCCGGGTCACGAGGTGGGTGGCGGTCAGCCGGACCTCGCCCTGGTCATCCCGCCCTCCCGAAGTGCCGATAGCATGGCATGGAGGGCTCTTCGTCGGGCCTGCGGTTGACGCTCGGCGGCCCGGGAAGGAGCATGGAGACGAGATGATCGAGATCTTCGGAGAGCAGCTCCCCGACAGCGACCCGCAGGAAACGGCGGAGTGGCTGGAGGCCCTGCACCAGCTGATCGAGCAGAACCCGGCCCGGGCCCGGTTCATCCTCCACCGGCTGATCCGAGAGGCCCGGACCCGCAACGTGCCGGTGGCCTCGCTGGTCTCCACGCCGTACATCAACACGATCCCCCCGGAGCAGGAGCCCGAGTTCCCCGGCGACGAGGACCTGGAGCGGCGGATCCGCCGGATGATCCGGTGGAACGCCGTGGTCATGGTCAGCCGGGCCAACAAGCACTACGACGGGATCGGCGGGCACATCTCGACCTACGCGTCCGCGGCCACGCTGTTCGAGGTCGGCTTCAACCACTTCTTCCGGGGCAAGGACCATCCCGGGGGCGGGGACCTCGTCTACTTCCAGGGCCACGGCGCCCCGGGGATCTACGCCCGCGCGTTCCTCGAGGGGCGGATCTCGAAGGAGCAGCTGGAGGCGTTCCGTCGCGAGGCCGGCGGCGGCGGCCTGTCCTCGTACCCGCACCCCCGCCTGATGCCCGACTTCTGGGAGTTCCCCACGGTCTCGATGGGGCTGTCGCCACTGATGGCCGTCTACCAGGCGCGGTTCAACCGGTACCAGCACGCCCGGGGCATCAAGGACACCTCGGACCAGCGGGTGTGGTGCTTCGTCGGCGACGGGGAGATGGACGAGCCCGAGTCGATCGGCGGGCTCTCGCTGGCCGCCCGCGAGGAGCTCGACAACCTGATCTTCGTCGTCAACTGCAACCTCCAGCGGCTGGACGGGCCGGTCCGGGGGAACGGCAAGGTCATCCAGGAGCTGGAGTCGATGTTCCGCGGCGCGGGGTGGCACGTCATCAAGGTGGTCTGGGGCCGGGAGTGGGACGACCTGCTGGCTCGGGACACCGATGGGGTGCTGGTGAACAGGATGAACACCACACTCGACGGGGAGTTCCAGAAGTACACGGTCGAGTCGGGGGGCTACGTCCGGGAGCACTTCTTCGGCCCGGAGCCCCAGCTCCAGGAGATGGTGGCCCATCTGTCGGACGACGAGCTGTGGCGGCTCCGCCGGGGCGGGCACGACTACCGCAAGGTGTTCGCCGCGTATCAGCGGGCGGTGGAGCTCAAGGGCGCGCCGGTGGTGATCCTGGCCAAGACCGTGAAGGGGTGGGGACTGTCCTCGATGGCCGGCCGGAACGTCACCCACCAGCAGAAGAAGCTCACCGAGGAGCAGCTCCAGAAGTTCCGCGACTCGCTGGAGCTTCCGATCCCCGACGAGGACATCGTCGAGGGTGCCGCCCCCTACTACCACCCCGGCGAGGACTCGGAGGAGATCCGATACCTCAGGGAGCGCCGGCGGGCCCTCGGCGGCTTCGTCCCGGAGCGCCGGGTGGTGCCGGTCGACATCGACCTGCCCAAGGAGGACGTGTACGCCGACCTGGCCAAGGGATCGAAGCAGCCGGTGGCCACCACGATGGCCTCGGTCCGGCTGCTCCGCTCGCTGATGCGCGATGAGCGGATCGGGAAGCGGGTCGTCCCGATCATCCCCGACGAGGCCCGGACGTTCGGGATGGAGTCGCTGTTCCCCGAGTTCGAGATCTATTCGCCACGGGGCCAGCTGTACGAGCCGGTGGACGCGGCCCACCTCCTGGCGTACAAGGAGGGCAAGACCGGCCAGGTGCTCGAGGAGGGGATCACCGAGGCGGGCTCGATGTCCTCGTTCATCGCCGCGGGGAGCTCGTACGCCAACAACGGCGAGCCGATGATCCCGCTGTTCTTCTTCTACTCGATGTTCGGGTTCCAGCGGATCGGCGACCTGATCTGGGCCGCCGCCGACCAGCGGGTCCGGGGGTTCCTGTTCGGGGCCACCCACGGCCGGACCACGCTGAGCGGCGAGGGGCTCCAGCACCAGGACGGTCACTCACTGCTGGTATCGACCACGAACCCCGCGGTCCGGGCGTACGACCCGTCGTGGGCGTACGAGCTCGCGGTGATCGCCCGCGACGGGCTGCGCCGGATGTACGACCAGGGCGAGGACCTCATCTACTACTTCGCCGTGTACAACGAGCCGTACCCGCAGCCGGCCATGCCCGAGGGTGTCGAACAGGGGATCGTCCGAGGGCTGTATCGGTTCAAGGAGGCCGACGGCGAGCGGCAGCACCGGGCCCAGCTGTTCGGCTCGGGGCCGATGATCCAGGCGGCGCTGCGGGCCCAGGAGCTGCTGGCCGAGCACGACGTTGCCGCGGACGTGTGGAGCGCGCCGTCCTACCAGCAGCTGCGGATGGATGCGCTGGAGACGGAGCGGTGGAACCGGCTCCATCCGGGGGAGGCCAAGCGGACGCCGTACGTGACCCGGGCGCTGAACGGGGCCGAAGGGCCGATCGTGGCCGTGAGTGACACGATGAAGGCGATCCCCGACCAGATCGCCCGGTGGGTGCCCCAGCCGTTCGTGCCCCTGGGGACGGACGGGTTTGGCCGATCGGACACCCGCGACGCCCTGCGGCGGTTCTACGAGGTCGACGCGGAGCACGTGGTCGCTGCCACGCTGTCGGCCCTGGCCGACATGGGCGAGGTCAAGCCCGAGGCTGTCGACGAGGCCATCTCGAAGTACGGCCTCGACCCCGACCACCCCAGCCCGCCCAGCCTGCCCTAGGCACGAACCATGACCGATCCCGTTTCCTCCCAGGGACGGGATCGGATCTCAGATGAGACGGGGAGGGAGCCGAAACCGGGCCAAGGCTCGAGCTGGTCACCTGGGGTCACGATGTTCGCACTGGTCGTCTTCTCAGCCTCGGTGTTCTGGGTCGCTTGGTCGGAGATCGATGAGGCGAAGCCTCCGGACGGCGGACGAGGCGGCTGGCTTCTGTTCGCCATTGGCTATGTCGGCGGGATACTGCTTAGCTGCGGCTCTCTTTGGGCCGGTCACCGGGCGCCCGGCCGCCTTCCCGTCAGCCGATACCAGGCTATAGGCTGGACACTCGCGATGGCGGCGCTGGTCTGGTGGCAGTTCGCGAGTCTCAACCAGCGGCTGGCTGTGATCGGCGTGCTCGGCGGTGGGACGATTGTCTTCACGGCATGGTTCGGGACGGTGCTCTTCGGCCGATGGAGGAAACGCGTCAACAGCTCCAGGCCCCCGTAACCCGTCAGATATCCAATTGAGAGCCTGCTTCCTCGGCGAGGACCGCCGCCCATGAGAGCCAACCGATGAGGATTTGGCCTCACCGAGCGCGTTCGAAACGGCCGAACACAGCCACCAGGGCGGCCAGGAACACCGCCGGGACCGCCACCCACA
>CALAEC010000229.1 GCA_937890785.1 uncultured Actinomycetes bacterium | reverse complement strand
TTGGCGAACGAGGGAATGCTGGGGGCTGGAGGTCATATCCCTGGCAGCCACCGGGGGTTCTCACTCTGCCTCGGGGTCCACGGCTAGGCCTCGATCGGAGCGGGTGAGGGGAATCGAACCCCCATCACCAGCTTGGAAGGCTGGGGCTCTACCATTGAGCTACACCCGCGGAACCCTCCAACTGTAGCAACCAGGTGACGCGCGGGGGGGGTCGGAGCGCTGTTCCCGTTCGCCGGCGTGAGGAAGACCGAACGCCCGCTGGAAAGTGATTTCCTCAAGTTCGAGCTCCTTGGTCGCCGACGGGTCGTGATGGACAAGTTCCTGAAGAAGCCTCAGAAGCATGTCCCTGAGCCAGTAACTTGCTGCCATGGGAGTCCAGCCGGTGGGCACAAGAGGAGGGCTGTTAGTCCTCCCTCTCGAAGCTTCCAGCGGCCGGGCAGCCAGCGACGTACGTAGAGTGCTCGCCTTTTCCTAGTCCGCTCTGCGCAGCGGCGCTGGTCCCACGCCTTGGCTACCGATTTTCGGCGCGGCGCAACAGAATTGTCGCGGTGCCTCCCCTGGCGTCGCTCTGCTCGTAGCCATCCCGCGTGCCGCTTACCAACGCCACGGTTTCGGTGTCAGTGGCTCATGTCACAGTGAGCTGGTGATGGAGAGCCTGAGGCGCTGTTCCCGCTGCGGAGAATTCAAGCCGATAGCCGAGTTCACTTGGAAGGACAAGGCGAGGGGAAAGCACCAGTCCTACTGTCGGGTCTGCATGAATGCCGCGTGGCGTGAGTGGTATTCGAAGGAAGCAAACCGCACGAGGCACCTTTCCCAGGTGGCCGATCGGCGTCGGAGGAGGGCCGAGCGGCACCGTCGGCTCATCCTCGCTCTGAAGAAGCAGCCCTGCCGGGATTGCGGGCAGACCTATCCTCCGTATGTGATGGACTTCGACCACATTGGCGAGAAGAGTGGCGAGGTTTCGAAATTCGTCTACACGAACGGCACCGCCACGCTCCTCGCGGAAATCGAGCAGTGCGATGTCGTCTGCGCCAATTGCCATCGCATCCGAACGCATGAGCGACTGAGAAGACAGCCTTCCGTCTAGAATCGGTCAGGCGGGGCGTAGCGCAGCCTGGTCAGCGCGCGGCGTTTGGGACGCCGAGGTCGCCGGTTCGAGTCCGGCCGCCCCGACCACACGAAACCGCAGGTCAGAGCCCTTTCGGCGCCCCTCAAGGCTTGTCCGCGCTATCCCGATGACCTAGGGAGAAGGACCGACCCTTGAAGGGGGCCCGTGAGCGAGCAACCCAATCGGATCTTGGTGGTCGAGGACGACCGCTCGGTCGGCAGGGTCGTCGAGGTCTCCCTCGGCCTGGCCGGCCACGACGTCGAGCTGGCCACGGATGTGCGGGCCGGCGAATCCGCCCTTCGGACGAACGGCCACTCGCTCGTCATCCTCGACGTCAACCTCCCCGGCGGGACCGGGCTGGAGCTGCTTCGGCTGGTCCGCCAGGAGATGGGCCGGGACGTCCCGGTGATCATGCTCTCCGGCCAGCGGCAGGAGGACAACATCGTCCGGGCCCTGGAGTGGGGCGCGAACGATTACGTGACCAAGCCCTTCAGCCCTCGGGAGCTGGTGGCCCGCGTGAATCGATGGATGAAGGCGACGGGAGATGTGGCGCCGGTACGGTGACGACCTCTACGCGCTCCTCGTCCTGGTCGTCTTCTCCTTCGAGGCCCTCACCCTCGGCGTTCTGACCTGGGCGTTCGCGCTGAGCGCGGCCCGCGCGCTCGGCGGCGGCGACCTGATCTCGGTCCTCGTGTCCTCGGTGGCCGTGACGGCCCTGGCGCTCATCATGATCGGTTCGTACGTCATCGCCTACCACGTGATCTCCACGAGACGGGAGCGCCACCGCCGGGTGCTCCTCGACGAGTGGACTGCCCGTTGGGTATCGGTCCTGTTCGAGGGGCGGAAGCCGCCCCGTGGCCCGCTCTCGCCGGAAGGTGTGGAGACGCTGCTCGACCTGCGTGAGCACCTCACCGGCGCCGAGGGGGAACGCGTGGAGCGGTTGGTGCGCCGGTACGACATCGGCCGGCGGCTCCTCGAGCGGACCTCGCTCGATGAAACCGGCCGTGGTCCGGCCCGCCTGTTCCGATCGCTACGTCGCCGCCGGCTCTCCGGGCGCCTCGACGCCCTGGAGTCGCTGGCCAAGGCCAGGCTGGCCCAGTCGGTCGAGCCGCTGCTCCGGCTCCTCGACGACCGCGAGCCCGCGGTCCGGCTGATGGCGCTGCGTAGCCTGGCCCGGAGTCTGGCCCGCATGCGGCCGGGCCCCCGGTACGACCGGGCCATCCTCGGCATGGCCGAGGTCGTGATGACCTCGAGCCTCCCGGCCGGAGCCGTCGAGGAGGCCATGCTCCTCCTGGAGGCGGCGGCTCCGCGCGTGCTGAGGATCGTGTTGGCGGCCTCGCCGACCGACCAGCGGGCCGGTCTGGTGGCCAGAGCCATCGACGCGGTGGGCCGCCTGAAGCTGCTCGAGCTGGCCGAGGACGTGGCTGCCCACGTGACCGACCCCGACGCCGAGGTCCGGGCGGCCTCGCTCCGGGCGCTCGGCCGACTCGGCTTCCTGCCGCCCGTCGCGGTCCCGGGGGCGCTCGAGGCCACCGGGGACCCCGTCGAGTTCGTCCGCGTCCAGGCGACGCGCACCGCCGTGCTGCTGCCGCACGCCGAGGCCCGGACGGCGCTATGGCGCGGCCTGGGGGACCAGTCGTGGTGGGTGCGCCGCGCGGCCGCCCACGCGCTGCTGGGGTTGGGGATGGAGGGTCCCGACCTCGTCCAGCGGGCGGCCCGGACCCATCCCGATCGCTACGCCAGGCAGATGGCCCTGCAGGTCCTCCTCGACGCGGGGCGCCTCGATGGCAACGACGCCCGGGCCCTCCGGGAGGCCGTGTGAGCATCCTCGCCGCGCTCCTGTTCGTTTACCAGCAGTTCGTGCTGGCCTACTTCGCCGTGCTGAACCTGATGTACGCGCTGTTCGGCTACCTCGGCCTCCGTTCGGTGGTGATCTACTCGAGGGAGCTTCCCCAGGTCGCGCTGAAGGACCTACTCGAGCGGGACTTCTACAAACCGGTCTCGATCCTGGTACCGGCATTCAACGAGGAGGTGGGCATCGTGCCCAGTGTCCGCTCGCTGCTGGCACTTCATTACCCGGAGTTCGAGGTCGTGGTGGCGAACGACGGATCCAGGGACCGCACGCTGCCCAGGATGATCGAGGCCTTCGCGCTGGTAGAGGTTCCCCAGATCTACCGCCGGACCCTCGAGACGAGGCCGATCCACCGGGTGTTCCGCTCGCTCCGCCACCCGAATCTCGTGGTGATCGACAAGGAGAACGGCGGGCGCTCCGATGCCATGAACGCCGCCGTGAACCTGGCCAGGTTCCCGCTGGTGTGCCAGGTCGACGCCGACTCGCTCCTCGACGCGGAGGCCCTCCTGCGTGCCTCGAGGCTGTTCATCGAGGACGAAACCGTGGTCGGCGTGGGCGGAACGGTCCGCCCGATGAACGGAGCCGTGGTGCGCGAGGGGCAGGTGGTGGAGATGCGGCTGCCGCGGCGGTGGATCGAGCGGTTCCAGGTCCTTGAGTACGCTCGCGCGTTCTTCACCGGCCGAGCCGGGTGGAGTCGGTTCGGGGCCCTCCTGATCGTCTCCGGAGCGTTCGGTGTGTTCCGTCGGGAGGCGGTCATCGAGGTGGGGGGCTATGCCACCGACACGGTGACGGAGGACATGGAGCTGGTGATGCGGTTCCACCGCCACTACCGGGACGCCGGCACGCCCTACAGGATCATCTTCACGCCCGACCCGATCTGTTGGACCGAGGTCCCCTCCGACCTGACGACGCTCCGCCGTCAGCGCAACCGGTGGCACCGGGGGCTGATGGAGACCCTGTGGCGGTACCGAAGGATGACGCTGAACCCCAGGTACGGGGCCGTGGGGATGGTCGGGATGCCGTATTTCTGGCTGTTCGAGGCGCTGTCGCCGGTGATCGAGGTGACCGGCTACCTCCTCCTCCCGATCCTGTTCGCGCTGGGCCTGGCCGCGCCGTCCTTCGTGGCCCTGTTCGTCGTGCTGGCGCTCCTGTACGGCATCCTCCTGTCGGAGATGGCGGTGGGGATCGAGACCATGCTGCTGTCGCGGTATCCGCGGGTCCGCGACCGCCTGGCACTGTTCGCGGCCGCCTTCCTCGAGTTCCTGGGGTTCCACCAGATCCTGGCGGTCGAACGGATGGTGTCGATGTTCCAGATCCGGCGGAAGCGGGGGATCTGGGGACAGATGCGCCGGGTCGGTGCGGGCGAGGCGATCCGGGAGGCGGTCGGCCAGGACGACAAGCCGGCGAAGGCCGCTCGCCTATAATCGCCGGGCGCCGCGGCGCGTCCTCATGCAAACCACCCTCGAGAACGTCGACAAGCACCGGGTGAAGCTCATCGTCGAGGTGGCCCCCGACGAGACTTCGCCGGTCCTCGACCTGGCCTACCGCCACCTCGCCGAGCAGGTCAGCGTGCCCGGGTTCCGGAAGGGGAAGGTTCCCCGGAAGATCATCGACGCGCAGGCCGGCCGGGGCGCGGTGCTGCGGGAATTCCTCGACCACGCTCTCCCGACCTTCTACGTCCGCGCGGTGCGTGAGCACTCGCTGGCCCCGATCGCCGACCCTGAGTTCGATGACGTCGACGTGTCGGACGTCGAGGGAGGCGGCCTCCGCTTCGCCGCCACCGTCGAGGTCCGGCCGCGGGTCGAGCTCTCAGAGGAAGACTACAAGGGGATCCGCATCGACCGCCCGCCGGCAGAGGTGGCCGAGGCCGAGGTCGACGAGCAGCTGGACCGGCTCCGGGAGCGGTTCGCCGAGCTGGAGAGCGTGGGCCGTCCTGCCGCCCGGGGAGACTACGTCGTGGCCGACATCCGAGCCACGATGGGCGGGGACGAGGAGGTCCCCGAGCTCTCCGGCCAGGGCATCCTGTACGAGGTGGGCAGCGGGGCCCTCGGAGTGCCGGAGCTGGACCGGGAGCTGGAGGGCACCCGCCCAGGCGGCATCCACAAGGTTGGGGCCACGCTGCCCGAGGCGTTCGGTGAGCGGGCCGGGCGCGACGTGTCGTTCTCCGTCCTGGTCAAGGAGGTCAAGGCCAAGAAGCTCCCGGGCCTCGACGACGAGTTCGTGAGGACGGCCTCGGAGTTCGACTCCCTCGACGAGCTCCGGGCCGACATCCGAGCCAAGGTGAGGGACCTCAAGGCGGCCCAGGCCGATGCGCGCCTGCGCGACGAGGCCCTCCGGGTTCTGTCCTCCAGGGTCGAGGACGTGGATCTGCCCGGCCGGCTCGTGGACGCGGAGACGGAGGCCCGGGTGGAGTCCGCGCGGCGCCGGGCCGAACGGCAGGGCGTAACCCTGGAGGAGTTCCTCCGGGCAGCCGACGTGGAGGAGCTGCAGTTCCGCTCGGACGCTCGGGCCCACGCCATCCGGGCGATCCGCGCCGACCTCGCGCTGGAGGCGGTGGCCCGGGCTGAGGGCATCACGGTGTCGGAGGAGGACCTCGACGGCGTGGTCAAGGCGATCGCCGAGGACGTGGGCAAGAGCCCGAAGGAGGTACGCCGTCAGCTCGAGGCCGGCGGACAGATCACATCGCTGGCCGGTGATATCATCCGTGACAGAGCCCTCACCCTCGTTGTCGAGAACGCCGAGGTTACGGGGGCCGACTCCGAGGAGACCGAAGGGAAGGACGGATGAAGGATTACCTCGTTCCAGTCGTGATCGAGCAGACGAACCGGGGGGAGCGCTCGTTCGACATCTACTCGCGTCTCCTCAAGGACCGGATCGTCTTCCTCGGCACCCCTATCGACGACCAGGTGGCCAACCTGATCATGGCTCAGCTGATCCACCTCGAGTCCGAGGATCCCGAGAAGGACATCAACATCTACATCAACTCACCCGGCGGGGACATCACCTCGTTGTTCGCGGTGTATGACACGATGCAGTACATCAAGTCCGACGTGTCGACGATCGTGATGGGGCAGGCGGCCTCCGCGGCAGCCGTCCTCCTCGCGGCGGGGACGAAGGGCAAGCGGTACGCGCTCCCGCACTCGCGGGTGCTGATCCATCAGCCACACGGGCAGGCCGGCGGCCAGGCCGTGGACATCGAGATCCAGGCCAAGGAGATCCTCCGGTACCGCCAGCTCCTCGACGAGATCCTCGCCCGGCACACCGGGCAGGCCCTCGACAAGGTCAAGAAGGACACCGACCGGGACTTCATCATGACGTCCGAGCAGGCCAAGGACTACGGCATCGTGGACGACATCATCTCGTCGAGAACGCTCGTCGAGATGCGCGCTGGGGGCAACGGACAGGCGTAGGATACGAGGTCCGAGACGAGGGGAGCCGAGCGAGGGAGCCGTGGCCAAGTTCGGAGATTCGGACCTTCTGAAATGCTCCTTCTGCGGGAAGTCGCAGAAGCAGGTCAAGAAGCTCATCGCCGGGCCCGGCGTCTACATCTG
>CALAEC010000228.1 GCA_937890785.1 uncultured Actinomycetes bacterium | reverse complement strand
CGATCGGTCACCACGACGAAGTGCCAGGGCTGGCCGTTCTGGGAGCTCCCCGTCAGCCGGCCGGCCTCGACGATCCGGCGAACGAGGTCGTCGGGGAGCGGATCATCGCGGTACTCGCGCACCGCCAGGACCGTGCGTGCCACGTCGAACACGTTCACCGACGACCTCCTTCGATCAACGGGCACCCTCGGTGCTTCGGCGGCGCCACCAGACGTAGAACCCGATCCCCACGACCAGGATGCCGAGCATGACCCAGCCGAAGTTGCGGAGGATCCGGTCCACCAGATCGACGTTCTCTCCCAGAAAGAACCCCACCAGCCCGACGGCCAGGGCCCAGACGAGGACCGCGGGGACGTCGAATGCCACGAACCTCGCGTAGCGCATCCTCCCCGTCCCGGCCACGAACGGCATGAAGGAGCCTGCCACCGCGGCGAAGCGACTGATGAAGACCACCTTGCCTCCGTGCCTGTCGAACAGGCGCTCCACCTCGCCGGCCCGCTCCTTGGCCCGTCCGGGAAGGCGCCCGAGGAGCGAGGCGCCGTACCGCCGGCCCAGCCAGTACCCCACCGACTCACCGACCACCGCCGCCGTCGCGCCGACGACGATCACCGTTGGAAGCGCGAGCTCACCACGCGCGGCGAAAATGGCGCCGGTCGCCAGGATGACCTCGCCCGGCACGACCAGGCCGATCAGGATGGAGCGCTCCAGGAGCACGGCCGTCCCCACCAGGACGTATCCCAGCCACCCGGTGAAGGCCGGTTGCACGAACCGCAGGATGTCCTCGAGCACGTATCACAGCCTAGCCAGGTCGATGGCCTCGACCGCGCCGGAGAACGACAAGCCGGGATCGACCCCGCCGGCGATGACGTACATGGTGGTCCCGATGGCCACGACGCCGAGGCCGTGTCGAGCCGTCGGCATCGGCGGCAGCGCGACCCACCGCTCGGCCTCGACGTCGAACGCCTCGACCTCGTGGAACGTTCCGCCCTCCTCCTCGCCGCCCGCGGCCACCACGAACCCGTTCGACGTCGCCGCCGCGGCCATCCCGCCGCGCGGCGTGGGCAGATCCGGCAGGGGGGACCAGGAGCCGGTCCTCGGGTCGAGCACCTCGACGTCGCCGAACCCCGCCAGGCTCCCGGCCCGGCCGCCGACCGCGTACACCCTCTCGTCGAAGGCGGCCACGCCCATGTGCTCCCTGGGCCGACCGAGGCCCTCGGTGACCGACCACCGTCCCGCTTCCGGGTCGAACACCAGCGTGCGCTCGGCCACCCCCTCGGGCCCGACCCCACCGACCACGTGGATCAGCCCGCCGGCGACCGCGGCCCCGCCGGCCGTGCGGGGCTCGGGCATCAGGGGCAGCGGCTCCCAGGCGCCGTCGCTCAGGACGAACGCGGCGTCGCTGATGGCGCCGTCGCCGAGCGTCCCGCCGAACACGTACGCCTCATCCTCGAACGAGGTCGCCATGGCGTGGTTCACCGCGACGGGAAGGTCGGGGCCGGCGCTCCACGCGTCGGCGGCGACGTCGTAGACCTCGGTCGTGCCGACCGTTCCCGCCGAGGCGAAGCCGCCGACCACCACGATCCGGCCTCCCACGGCCGCGGCGGCGACCTCGGTCCGCGGCGTCGGCATCGGCGCCAGCGTCTCCCACTCGAGGTCCGTGACCCGGGGCACCGGCGTCTCCGCCTCAGCGTTGCAGGCGACCAGCGCCAGGACGAGGACGAGCGCGGCGCACCTGGGCATCGGCCGAGTGTACGGCTGCTCGTTTCCCTTCGGCTCCGATGGGTACCAGCACCTTCGGTGACCAGAGCGACCGCCGAAGAGGAGGCCCTCTGGGAGGGCCAGGTCGAGGTCGACGACGCAGCGTTCTTCGCCGTGCTCGAGGAGACCGTGGCCATCCTCGAACGAAGCGGGATCCCCCACCTGTTCATGGGCGGGCTGGCTTCGGCTGCCCTCGGCCGGCCCCGGTGGACCCACGACATCGACGTGTTCGTGCGGCCCGCCGATGCCCGGCGCGTGCTGGAGACGCTCCGGGCGGCGGGCTTCCGGAGCGAGGAGACCAACCCGAGATGGCTGTTCAAGGCGGTGAAGGACCGGGTGCTGGTCGACGTGATCTTCGTCTCGTCTGGAGGCGTGGTGCTCGACGATGAGATGGCGGCTCGGGCTCAGCATCTCGAGGTCGAAGGGCGCCGGGTGCCGGTGATCCCGGCCGAGGATCTCGTGGTGATCAAGGCCCTGGTGCACAAGGAGCACTCGCCACGGCACTGGTTCGACGCGCTGGCGCTCCTGCGTCGGGACGACCTCGACTGGGACTATCTGGTGCGGCGGGCCCGTCAGCACGGGGCGCTGAAGATGCTCAGCATCCTGTACTACGCGAGGTCGAACGACCAGGTCGTGCCCGACCATGTGATCGCCGACGTGCTCGAGGCCGCCCGCGAGGAGATGGCCGTATGAGCGGCGTGAGCGGGCAGCAGTCCGAGTACCTCGTCGCTCACATCCAGGACGCCCTGGCCACCGACGCGCGCACCGGCGAGCTCGAGCTCGACGTGCGGATCGCGGGGGGACGGGTGTTCCTGGCCGGCGCGGTGGCCACCACCGAGCGTCGCGACGCGGTCGAGCGCGTGGTTCGAGAGGTGTGTCCGGACTACGAAGTCGTCAATCAGCTCTCCGTGACCGAGAGGCAGCAGCCGGGACCGTCGGAGCCGGTGTCGTGATCCGCATCGCCGCCGTCGGTGACCTTCATGCCGGGCCGGATTCGGTCGGAACGATCCGGCCGCGCTTCGAGGGTGTCACCGACCGCGCCGACCTCCTCCTCCTGGCCGGCGACCTCACCCGCCGCGGCACCGCGGAGGAGGGCCGCATCGTGGCCGCGGAGCTCCAGGGACTGGACCTGCCGGTGATCGCGGTGCTGGGGAACCACGACCACCACTCCGGCGAGGAGGCCACGATCCGCCGCTCGCTCGAGGACGCCGGCGTGCAGGTCCTGGAGCGGGAGGGCGTGGTGCTCGAGTTCGACGGCGCGACGCTCGGGATCGCGGGGACCAAGGGCTTCGGCGGCGGGTTCGCCGGCGCGTCGGCGTCCGCCTTCGGCGAACGAGAGATGAAGGCATTCATCGGCCACACCGAGGAGCTCGCGGCGGGGCTCGAGGCGGCCCTGGCCGGGCTCCGGGCCGACATCCGCATCGCCCTCACCCACTACGCCCCGGTCGACGCCACCCTGGCCGGGGAGCGTCTGGAGATCTTCCCGTTCCTCGGCAGCTACCTGCTGGCCGAGGCCATCGACCGGGCCGGCGCCGACCTGGCGATCCACGGCCACGCGCATCGGGGGACCGAGAAGGGTGTGACCGCCGGCGGCGTCACGGTCCGCAACGTCGCGGAAACCGTGATCGGCCACGCGTACAAGGTCTACCGTGTCGGCGATCGATCGGCGGACGACGTCGTGGGCGAGGCGACCGGCCGGTCATCGACGTCAACCACGCCCTCCCGCCCCTAGCTCAGCCGGGCACGGCGTCGAGGAGCTCGGCCAGGACTCTCGGGGGGACGTCGGTCCCCTCCGCGCGGGCGTAGAGCAGCAGGCTGAGCGCGCGCTGGACACCGTGCCCGCGGGCCCGGCGGAGGAGGTAGTCCCAGTCGAGGCCCGGCCGGGCCACCAGGGCCAGCGCGTCGAACCAGTCGCCGGTCCGGGTCTCGTCGTGCAGGACCGCCTTGATCATCGCCAGGTCCTCGGGAGGCATGAGCCGGACCGGCACGCCGAGGACGGTCGCGGTGGGGGCCCGCTCCAGCATGTCCGCGTCGAGGTGGACCTCCCGCCCGGCCCGGTGGATCAGGTCGACGGTGACGCCGAGGCGCTTGGCCTTGCGGATCCAGGAAGGGTCGGTGTCCTCGACCACGTAGCCCTCCGACGCCAGGACCTGGCCGGCCCGAGCCGCGTCGGGCGGCCGGATCAAGACATCGATGTCCTCGTGGGCACCGAGCTCGCGGGGCCGGGCCAGCGTCACCGTGGCCAGGCTGCCGAAGACGAGGTGGGCGATCGAGGCCCGGTCCAGGATCGAGGTCGTCTCGCGGAGCACGGCCGCGTGCGAGCGCAGCTCGTCAGGGGTGGCGGACACGGCTCTCCCTCAAACGCGCTCCCGTTTCGCCGCGGCCCACGCCAGGACCTCGTCGGTGGAGCGGAGGTTGAGCACCCGAACGTGGGGCATCCCCGCCCGGAGCGCCGCGGCCTCGCCGAGCTCGAGGTGGTCGAGCTCCTCCGGGGTGTGGGCGTCGGACCCGATCGAGATCCACGCGCCGGCCTCCCTGGCCAGCTCCAGGAGCTCCACCTGGAGGTCTTGGCGGTCGGGGAAGGCGTCGATCTCCAGGGCGGTCCCCGCCTCGGCCGCGGCGGCGAACACCCTCGGCCAGTCGGCGCGCAGGCCGGGTCGGCTCCCCCAGCGCCGTCCTCGAGGGTGCGCCAGGACGTGGACGGTCGGGTTCCGGACCGCCGCCAGGTAGCGCTCGGTCTGGTCCTCGGTTCGCCGGAGCTGCGAGTGGAACGCACCGAGCACCAGGTCGAGCCCTCCGAGGATGCCCGGATCCATGTCGCCCTGGCCCTCGGGCGAGAGGTTCATCTCGATCGAGCGGAGGATCCTGGGCCGCCCGCCGTCGGTGTTGAGGCGATCGATCTCGACGCCCTGCCGGAGGAGCGTGGCCTCGTCCATCCCCCCGGCGATCGGAAGCCCCACCGAGTGATCGGTGATCGCCACGAACTCCCGGCCCAGCGCCGCGGACCGAGCCACCATCTCCTCGATCGAGACCGTCCCGTCGCTCCACGTGGTGTGCATCTGGAGGTCGGCCCGGGCCCGCGGCGCGGAGGGATGGGCCGCCAGGATCCGCCGGGCCTCGGCCATCGTCATGAAGCCGCGTCGCGCCTCGGGAGGGTCTGGAACGTCCGGCGGGTCGTCGAGCCAGCGCCGGATCCGATCGGCCACCCAGGGCCCCACCGCGCGGAGCTCCGTCAGCGGCCGGCCGGCTCGGTCGAGGTCGGCGGCTTCCTCCGGCCAGAGCATGGCCGCCCGCCCGGCTCGTCGGAGGGCCCGGCGACGGTGCCCATCCTCGGCTTCGGCCGCCCGGGCGAGGAGCTCGGCCAGCATGCCGTTCGAGACCACGGCGTCACCGTACCCGCGTTTCCCCCGACCGGCG
>CALAEC010000227.1 GCA_937890785.1 uncultured Actinomycetes bacterium | reverse complement strand
CCCTCGACCGTCGTCACCGCATTCTCGCAAGAGGAACGGATCCAGGTTCGGTTTCAGGAGCCCTCCCGGAGCCGTAGCCATGATCACGTAGATGTCCTCGCTCCGGGCGCTCCGCCCCGAGAGTGACAAAACACTCACCCGTCCCGGCTAGGAGACGCTTACCGTGGCCCTGGAGTAGGGCGACCAAATCGGGCTGGTCAGAGGCCGAATCCCGGAGGTTTCGAACGAGAGCTATCTCTCGTAGCCCGGTTCGTTTCCGGGGCGCCACTTGATAGTGCAACCGACGCTCGGGCGCTGATCCTGAGGAACCGGGCGGTTGGCGAGCACGGAATCGATCGCCGCCCGAAGGTCCTTGCCCGTCACCGGAAGGCCGTTCTTAGGCCGGCTCGAGTCGAACTGCCCACGGTAGGCGAGCTTGCGGTCGGCGTCGAAGAGGAAGAAGTCCGGGGTGCAGGCGGCCGTGTACGCCTTGGCCACATCCTGAGTCTCGTCGAACAGGTACGGGAACGTGTAGCCGGCCTCCTGGGCCTCCTCGGCCAGGCTCTCGGGGGCATCCTCGGGGTAGGCCACGGGGTCATTGGCGCTGATCGCCGCGATCCCCACGTCCAGGTCCCGGTAGTCGCGGCCCAGCTCGGCGAGTCCCTTCCGGACGTGCCGGACGTACGGGCAATGCCTGCAGATGAACATCACCAGGAGGGCCTTCCCTTCATCGAAGTCCGACCTCCGCACCGTCCGGCCGGTGGTGACGTCGGGCAGGGCGAAGTCGGGCGCCTCCGTCCCGAGAGCGAGCATCGTCGAGGTTCCAGCCAACTCCGGTACCTCCTCCGTGATCGAGTCCCATCGTAGCAACGCGGGCCGTGGGGGCCGTTCGGCCTGCGCCGCCTGCTCGAGCACATCCAGGTGCCATAAGCCCAGGATCCAAAGCTACGACGGTCGCGAGGCCCGATGCGAGCCAAACGCCCCGCCATGGAGCGCCGCAAGTGACGATATCCTGGCCACATGCTCGGGGACAGGGAAGCAGTGGTGACCGGGGTCAAACCGTTCGACCTCCACGGCGTCACCTACTACGACCTGGCGCTGATCTTCTCTGACGGGAGCACGCAGAGCGCACGGCTTGGTCCGGAGGCTGTGCCCGACGGGCTCAAGGCAGAGGATCGGGTGCTGGTCACGATGGCCGCCAACATGGTGGTCTCTCTCCGCCGGCCCTAGCGCGGGAACGGCCCTGAAGGGTGCATCTATTCCGATCGGTGGCCCTGATGAGCGATCTCCTTCAGGGCTCGTTTGAGTGACGCGTCGGGCCGTTTGCGAGTCAGGAGGTCGGCCGCGGGTTCCGTCCTCGAACAACCTTGAAGACAGAGCAAGCGCGACACCAATAGAGGACCTGCACAGCCCCGAAAGTGGCCAGAAAGTTGACGCGGGACACCGTTCCGGGAGATGTTCATAATGACTCCTCGCCTCGACGAGTGAGGGAGTCTCGCTGAAGCGCTTCTCTGGTCCTCCGAGTGGCCCGCTGACAGTGGTTGTCACCACCCTCCTTCTGGCGCTGCCACTGGCCGGGCTAGCGCTGCTCCTAGCCCGTCCGGAGCTCGACGTACGCTGGGAGCACCAGCCATCGCACTTCTGGCTGGTACTGGGGACCGCGCTCATCAACGTGGGGCTGGGCGTCGCCACAAATGAAGCGGCTCGCCACCGGTCCGATGCTCGACTCTTCCTCGTGTCTCTCGCCCTGTTGACGAGCGCCGGGTTTCTGGGCCTCCATGCACTGGCCACCCCGGGGGTGCTACTCGAGCGGCCCAACGCAGGCTTCGTGGTGGCCACCCCGGTTGGACTCCTGCTGTCAGCGGGCCTCGCCGCGGCCTCATCTGGGACGCTCCAGGGCCGTGTTGGCCGAACCGTGATAAAGCGCCAGGCCCCGATCCGCGTCACCCTCGCCGTTCTGCTGGGGGCGTGGGCATCCGCCTCTCTCGCGGGGGCCCCTGTGCTCCGGGATCCCGTGGCATTCGAGGAGGCTCCCCTCCTCGTCAGCATCCTGTTGCCCCTCGGCGTGTTCCTGTACGGGCTGGCGGCGTTCCGCTACGCCCGCCTGTACCGGCAGCGGAGGCGAGCGCTCCCGCTCGCGGTCGCCGTGGCGTTCACCTTACTGGCGGAGGCCTTGGTCTCCGTGGCGTTCGGCCGGAGCTGGCAGGCTTCCTGGTGGGAGTGGCACGTCCTCATGGCTGTGGCCTTCGGCTCCATCACCCTCGGAGCGCGGCTGGAACATCGCCGACTGGGGTCCCTGGGCGGGGCCTTTGAGAGTCTGTATCTCGATCGGACGCTCGAGAGAATCGACAGGCGTCACTCGGCCGCTCTCCGCGACCTTGTCGCGGCACTGCAGAACGACCAACCCCTTCACCCGACACTCGAAGTGCTTCGGGAGGAGGGGTTCAGCGCAGAGGAGACTGCGGTGCTGGAGCGGTCCGCCCGCGAGCTTCACCGGATCGATGAGCTGTTCCGTCCCTACGTCGCCCCCCGGCTCGCCGAGAAGCTGCTCAGCGAGCCGGAGATCGGACGGCTGGGTGGCGCCGAGGTGGAGGTCACCGCAGTCTTCGCTGACCTTGCCGGGTTCACTCCGTTCTCCGAGACCCGGTCTCCGACTGAGGTCATCGAGATGCTGAACACGTACTGGGCTCGCGTCGTTCCCGTGCTGGTCGGTCGAGATGGAGGAGTGATCGAGCGGTTCGCCGGGGACGCGGTGCTGGTCCTCTTCAATGCGTTTGGCGACCAGCCGGATCACCCCCTTCGGGCGGTGCGGGGGGCGGTGGCCGTGCAGGCGCAGACCCGGGAGGTCGCTGCCGAGCACCCTGATTGGCCATGGTTCCGCATCGGCGTCAACACCGGCCCGGCGGTCGTGGGGCACGTCGGCGCAGGAGAGCAGCGAGCGTTCACGGCCATCGGAGACACGACGAACGTTGCCGCCCGACTGCAGTCGGCCGCAGATCCGGGCCAGGTGTTGATCGGTCCCGCGACCAGAGAGCGCATCGGTGATGCCGCATCGGTCATCCCGCTCGGCCCGCTGAGCCTGAAAGGCAAGCAGAGGCCAGTGGAGGTCTACGAAGTTACCGACTTCGACGCTGAGGCCGACGGTAACGGCTGATAAGCCGGTACCCAGAAGCCCTCCTCAGCGGCTCCGCTTCGGTCAGGCGGCAGCGGCCCGCTTGGCGACCATCACCAGATTCGGCTCCGACGACCATCTCTCACGCAGGATTCACTTTATGGACTCGCTCTGTTTATGGCGGGCGAGGTCTAGCAGGCAAAGGAGGAAGGTGGGGATGGATATGGATCGAAAGCTGCGTTCCCTTGCGCTTACCCCGGCGTGGCTGAGCCGTTGGGACACAGTAACGACGGGAACGCCAGCTGAAACCGAAGGCCCCCGTCGGCAGGCCGATGATCGCCGCTAGCGGGTCCGGTCCAGCCGATCAGCGGCGAGCAGATCGAGTCGCCTGAGCTGCCATCGACAATCACCCCTCACCGGGTGGCATTGGGACATGCGGGACTCGTATACCGGCAACGGCTTCAACGTCTTTGCTTCCAGTTCGGTAGCCGCCAAAGAAAAACGGCAAGGGCGTTTCAACCATGTACGTATAGGTGACTCGAACGTCCAATGCCACCCCCGCGTCGTCGGAAGGCAGCGGATGCGAGACGATGACCAGTCCCTTCTTGAACAATGGGTAATCACTGGAGGGCGGGCTAAAACGCTTGGTAGATATCCCTTGAAAACAAATGATAGAGGCCGTTCGGTGGAATACGAATCCCCTCCGTAATCGGCCCATGGCGATAGCGGGCGTGCCACGTCGATTCCTCGGTCGGAAAGCTCATCAGCATCTTGATAAAGATGTGCTGCTCTTCATGGTGAGGATTGTGAATCAGAATATGTGTGTAGTACCAGCCCTTATTGAAGCTTCCCTGAACCCTGAGAAGACGACCCCGGAAATCCCTGACCTGAAACTCCCCCACTTCGAAGTCCACCGTGTAAAGGAACCCGGCCTCACCAAGTATCTGCTCTGGGGGGTGGACTAACCTGCCCATGAGGTCTCGTAGCTATTCCACGGACGAATGGTCACTCGGGAATCCTACTTGAGAATGGCAGTGTGGGGGCTGACGCGACCAGGGCTTTGACCCGCCGCTCCGCCGAAGCGAAGGCCCGGGCCAGGGCACGTAGGTCGGCCTCGCCAGCGGGCGGCTCAGGCACGGAGCCTGGCCCGCGCAGCGCGCTCCAACGGGTGGTCCGCTGGTCGGCGTCCGGGGCGCCCCGGTCCGGGCTCCGAGCGCGCCGCCCCCACTCTGTCGGCGAGCAGGGGCAGATGGTCCCGACGCACGCGCTCGCCGGGACCCCTGCCTGCTACTTCGTGGCCCTCGCGGACGACGACCTCAGCCCATTCGCAGGGCGGCTCCGCTCGCGTCGGAGGGAATCGTTTGAGGACGGCCACTTACGAGGCCGCGATTCGCACGGCCGCGTTCTGGAACAGGAGGATTCTCTTCTGAGCCACCCGATCTGGTCGGGAACCGGGGGTCAGGGAGCAGAGGAACTGGCAGGAACGCCGCTCCCTCGCCGAGGGCAGGTTCCGACAATCGCTTTCAGAACTGCGACCTTGCTTGGAGCGGACGACGGGATTCGAACCCGCGACCCCCACCTTGGCAAGGTGGTG
>CALAEC010000226.1 GCA_937890785.1 uncultured Actinomycetes bacterium | reverse complement strand
CCTCGGTCGGACCGCCGCCGGTCACCAGGAGCAGCCACGTGTCGAGGAACCGCAGAACGACCGACGTCCCGCCGTACTCCCGATGGACCGTCGCTCCGAGGACGTCGCGGTAGAACGACCTGGAGCGTTCGACGTCACGCACCACGAGGATGTGGGTCAGCTCCATCCCGTCCTCGGGGAATGCGGTCACGTCGCCATTCTCCCGCACGGGCGGCCCCGCCTACGATGGCCGCCATGCCCCGGGTCGATGTCGCCACCCTCCGGCGGATGCGGATCGCGGCTCAGCTCCTCCATCGTCCGGCCGGGCGATCGGCGGCCGACGTGGTCCGTCACTTGGTCGGGATCCAGGCCCAGGCTTCGATGGCCGCCGAGCTGGGGATCCGGGCCCGGTCCCGCAGGATCACCCTCGAGGACGTCGACCGGGCCCGGCTGGAGGAGCGCTCGATCGTCAGGGCCTGGGCGATGCGCGGGACGCTCCACCTTGTCGCGGCCGAGGACCTGGGCTGGCTGGTCCCGCTGACCGCGGAGCCATCGCGCCCCAGATCGCACCGCCGGCTGGGCGAGGAGGGCGTCCCGGCCGCCACGGTGGGGCGGGCACTCGGGCTGATCCGGGACATGCTGGCCGCCGAGGGGCCGCTGACCCGGCCGGAGATCGCCGAACGCCTCCGCCGGCGCCGCGTGCCCGCGGAGGGGCAGGCCATCCATCACCTGACGTGGCTCGCCGCGTCGGACGGAACCGTGTGCTTCGGGCCGACCCGGTCGGGCCGGCGCACGTTGGTCCTGGCCCGGGACTGGATCGGCCGGTCCCCGGCGCTGGGTCGGGAGCGAGCCCTGGCCGAGTTGGCCTCGCGCTACCTCGCCGCCCACGGCCCCTCGGCCCCAGAGGACCTCGCGTACTGGTCTGGGCTCCGCGCGACCGACGTGCGGCGTGCCTGGACCCTGATCGCCGATCGGCTGAGGCCCGTCGAGACGGCGGGGCCGACGCTGTGGCGACTGAAGGGCCGGCAGTCGCGGGCCGGCCCGGGCCTGATCCGGCTCCTGCCGATGTTCGACGAGTACCTGCTGGGCTGGCGGTCCCGCGACCTCGTGCTGGCCGAGCGGCACAGGCGGGCGGTGGTGCCGGGCGGTGGGGTGATCCACCAATCGGTGGTCGCCGACGGCACCGTTCGGGGCACCTGGTCCGTGGATGTGGCGCCGGAGAAGCTCGTCGTGACGGTTCATCCGCTCGTCGGCCTCGGCGCGTTCCATCGATCCCTGGCGGCGGAGGCCGAGGACGTGGGCCGGTTCCGAGGGGATCCAGGCGTGGAGCTGCGGATCGTTCGACCGGCTACTCGATGACCACGGGTGCGATCCGCTCGAGGCCGACGACCTCGAAGAGCCGGCGGAGGGTTGGACCGCATCCTCGGAACACCAGCGCCCCCCCGCCCATCCGTCCGGCCAGGGTCAGGACCGCGTGCACGCCGGAGCTGTCCATGAACCGCAGCTCGGAACAGTCGACGATGAAGTCGCGGTCGGGCTCCACCCGCGCCGCGATGTGATCCCTGAGCCGGTCGGCGTTCGTCGCGTCCACCTCGCCGACCAGCCGGCAGCCCGTGGGCGTGTCTTCGATCGTGAGCACGTCGCCCCTCGCCGCCATCCGGCTCCCTCGGAACGGCGAGGGTACCCCCGCGGTCGGGCCCGGGCAACCTTCAGCCGCCCCCGGCCCGGGCGCCGGCTGGGGGCCTGCTCGGGATCCGGTCAGTCGTCGGCCGGGCCGTCCTCCCGCTCCGAGCCGCCGTCGTCGTCGGCCTCCTCGCCGATGACGTCGAACCGTTCGTCGAGCGACACCTCGACCACCGATCCGTCGGGCAGCCGGATCTCGACGCCGTACGCGGCGCCGTCGTCCCCGACCTCGGTCTCGATCACCCTCCCGCCGCCGGTGTGCTCGAGCGCGGCCCGGGTGGCCCGGTCGAGGTCCGTGCCGGTCAGGGGCCGGTCGTCATCGCCCGCGGTGGCCACCGCCAGCGCCGTGCCGCCTCCGACCAGGACGACGGCGAGCGCGCCGCCCACGACCCATCTCGTTCGGTTCATCGCTCCTCCTTCGCTCCGTAGGGAAAAGGATGGCAGCCGGCGGATGAGAGGACCGTGAGCCACGCATGAGAGGGCTCACTGGGGGATCCGCACGATGACCGAGGCGCCCCCGTCGGGATGGTTCTCCGCCCTCGCCGAGCCGCCGTGCGCCTCGGCCACGGCCCGCACGATGGCCAGCCCCAGCCCCGCGGCGCCGTTCCGCCTCGACCGCGAGGGGTCGGGCCTCGCGAACGGCTCGAACGCGCGACCCAGGAACGCCTCGGGGAAGCCCTCGCCGGTGTCCCGCACCTGCAGCAGGAGCGTGCCGTTCTCCGCCGCCAGCCGGACCGTCACCCTGCCGCCCCGACCGCTGTGACGGATCGCGTTGTCGATCAGGTTCCCCAGCATCTGCCGGAGGCGGAGCGGATCGACGTCGGCCTCGAGCCCCTCGGGGATGCGGGCGTCGATCCCCACGCCGGCGGCCTCGGCGCGCCTGGCGTGCTCCTCGATCGCGGCCGACACGACCCGGGCCAGCTCCACCCGTTCCCGACGCACCGGGAGGCGGCCCCGGTCGGCCCGGGCCAGGACCAGGAGGTCCTCGGCCAGCCGGGCCAGCCGGTCGCTCTCCTCGGCGGCGCTCCGCAGGGCCGCCTCGAGCTCGTCGGCCGACCGGGAACGGCGGAGCGCCAGGTCGAGCTCGACCCGAAGGTTGCTCAGGGGGGTGCGGAGCTCGTGGCTGGCCTCGTCCACGAACCGGCGTTCGCGCAGGAGCGCCTGCTCCATCCGGTCGAGCATCTCGTTGAGCGTCGCCGCGAGCCTGGCCAGCTCGTCTCCGGTCTCGGGCACGGCCAGCCGCCGACCGGGCTCGAGTGCGGAGATCGCCGCGGCCTCTGCTCGCATCCGCTCCACCGGACGGAGAGCCGCGCCGGCCACGATCCACCCGACCGCCGTGGCCAGGACCAGGGCCACCGGCCCACCGACGGCGAAGAGCACGATCAGCCCAGCCAGCGCCTCCTCTCGATCGTCGAGCGAGGAACCCACGACCAGGACCCGATCACCGGTCGCCGGCAGCGCCAGGAGCCTGGCCGAGACCGGCTCCTCCACCGTGCGGACGGTTCGCTCGACGAACTCGGCGCGGTCGAGCGAACGGACGGCCTCGGCGCGAAGAAGCGGGGCCCCGGCGAGCCCCGCCGACGACGCCAGCACCGTCCCGTCCGACCCGAGGATCTGCGCGAACGCGTCGTCCGGCTCGGCCAGACCCGCGCCCCCCGCCAGGTCGGGAGCGTCCTCCAGCGTCGGCAGGATCGCGTCCGCGCGCGACCGGAGTCCCGCATCCACCGCCTCGGTGAGGTCGGCCCGAAGCCGCACGTACACGAACGCCCCGACCCCGGCGAGGATCACCGCCATCAGGGCCGCGGTGACGATGGTGAGCCTAGTTCGGAGAGCCATCGTCCTCGCGCAGCCGGTACCCGGCGCCCCGTACGGTCTCGATCGACTCCCTGCCGAAGGGCCGGTCGACCTTCTCCCGCAGGTACCGCACATACACGTCCACAACGTTGGAGTCGCCGTCGTAGGCGAAGTCCCACACGTGCTCGATCAGCCGGCTTCGGCTCAGGACCTCGCCTGGATGGCGGGCGAAGTACTCGAGCAGCGCGAACTCCTTCGGGGTGAGCTCGATCGTCACGTCGCCCCGAGCAACCCGTCGCCCGGCCGGATCCACCGTCAGGTCGCCGACGCCAAGCGTGGCGGGGCGCTCCGGTGCGCCGCGCCGCATCAGCGCCCGCAGCCTGGCCAGCAGCTCCGCGAATGAGAACGGCTTCGTGAGGTAGTCGTCGGCGCCGGCGTCGAGCCCTTCAACCCGGTCCGGCACCGAGTCCCTCGCCGTCAGCATCAGCACCGGCGCCCACCGGCCCGACGCCCGCAACCGACGGCAGACCTCGAACCCGTCGACATCGGGCAGCATGACGTCGAGGACGACCGCGTCGTACGGGTTCTCCTGGGCGAGCCACAGCGCCTCGCCGCCGTCGGCGGCGGTATCGATCGCGTAGCCCTCCTCCTCCAGCCCCCGTCGGAGCAGGTTCGCCAGCTTGACCTCGTCCTCGACCACGAGCAGCCGCACCGAGCGCCCCTTTCGCGGAGCCAGCCTACGGCAGGGACGATGAGAGAGGGATGAGGAATCAGTCGGCATGGAAGGCGGCCAGCCGCACCGCCTCCTCGTCGAGCGCGCGACGGATCTCCCTGGAGAGCCGGACGAACGGCTCCAGGCGGATCCGGCCCTTCTCGTACCGCCACGTCCCCGCCACGGCGCCGTCGACCAGGAACGTGGGGACCGAATGGGGCGTCTTGGTGTCGAACACGCGGGGGCGGAACTGCTCGGGGAGGATTTGGGTCCGCCGGGCGTGGGCGAGGAGGATGGCGTCCCACGTGGGGATGAACCGGACGGGCGCCGGCGTGTCCGGGTCGGGCAGCGGCGCCCGGGGCAGGTCGAGGAGCTCCCCACCGGCCTCGTCCCGGAACCGGCGCAGTCGGAGTGCGTCGACCGCCGGTCGGAGCGCCGTGACCGGCAGGCCCGCCCAGTTCGAAGCGTCGGCCAGCGACGCAGGGCCGAACGCACCGAGGTACCGGCGGAGCAGGTGGACCCTTCCGTCCGCTTCGGTCACCGACCGATTCGGAACCCAGTCATCGGCGAGCCCGTACAGATCGGCTCGCCGCTGCTCCCACGTGCCGGACGGCGGCACACGGACCATGTCCACCCACATGCCCGCGCCGGACCAGGCCATCCGGGGGAAGCCCTCGGCCTGAAGCACCTCGACGAGCTCGCGCTGCCGCCGGGGGCCGTCGCGCAGGAAGCTCCGAACCAGCCTCGCGGCTCCCTCCATGTCGATGCTCCCGGCCTGGCGCCGGCCGACCCGAGCCCACCACTCGCGCCGGACCGTTCGGATCCCCTCGAGGAACGGTGCGTAATCGGCCGCCGAGACGATGTGGATCGTGGCCCGCATCAGCGACGCCTGGATCACCCGCCGCCGCTCCAGGGCCGTGGTGAGGCCCCGCCGGTCGAAGTGGCGGAGCCGCGACCACAGGCCGATGTACGCCGACGGCGCGTACTGCGCCTGGATCCCCCCGATCCGCTCCACGGCCCGGACCAGCGGGAGGTCGGATCGCTCCAGCAGCAGCTGCCGGGCCAGGAGCGCCCGGTTCAGCTCCCGGGTGGTGAGCACACGCTCGACCACGCGCGGAGTCTATCCTCGGGTCGGATGGGCACCCCGGCGATGGCTCCCGACCGGGTGGACGACGAGCTACGTGTCTCGACCCTGGAGCTCTTCTTCGACCTGGTCTTCGTGTTCACGCTGACCCAGCTCACCGGCCTCCTGGTCCACGAACCGACCGCGGAGGGTGCTCTGCGCGTCGTGCTGATCTTCGTGGTGCTGTTCTGGATGTACGGGGGCTATGTCTGGCTGACCAACCAGGTGCCTCCCGACCGGCCGGCCCGCCGCCTGTTGGTCATGCTGGGGATGGGTGCGTTCTTCGTGTGCGCGCTGGCCGTCCCCGAGGCGTTCGGCGAGGGCGGCGTGGCCTTCGGGCTCGGGTACCTCCTGGTCATCCTGGTGCACTCGGGACTGTGGCTCCAGGTCTACGGGGCCGGGGTGACGATGCGGTTCGGCACCTTCAACGTGGCCTCGGCGCTGTGCGTGATCGCGGCCGGCCTCCTCGATCCGCCGGCTGCCTACGCTCTGTGGGTGGCCGCGATCGCCATCCAGTTCGTGACGCCCCGCATCGCCGGCCGAGCCGCGCCTCGGTTCCCCATCCGGCCGGCCCACTTCGTGGAGCGCCACGGCCTCCTGCTGATCGTGGCGCTGGGAGAATCCGTGGTGGCGATCGGTATCGGGATCAGCGGGGTCTCCCTCGACGCCGGCGTGTTCGGCGCTGCCGTCCTGGGCCTGACCCTGGCCGCCGCGCTCTGGTGGACGTACTTCGTCGCCGACGAGGAGGGAGCAGAGCGTGCGATGGTCGCGGCCTCCGAGGAGGAGCGCTTCTCGCTGGCCATCAACGGCTACTTCTTCGCCTACATCCCCATCCTGCTCGGCGTGATCGCCGCGGCCGCCGGGGTGGAACGCTCGATCGGCGGGGCCACCGACCGGCTTGACCTCGGCTCCGCCGTCTTCCTCGCCGTCGGGGTGGCGATGTTCCTGCTCGGCGACGTCTCGTTCCGACGGGTGATGGGGATCCGGCCCGTCGGTGCTCGAGCCCTCGCCGCGGTGGCCGCCGCGGCCACCGTCGCGCTGGGCATCGCCGTGGCGGGCCTGGCGCAGCTCGTCGGTCTGGTGGTCATCGTCGTGGCGGCTCTCGCAGCGGAGGCCAGGTGGACGCGAGCGCGGTGAAGCCGCGGTTCTTCCGGACGGCCGAGGAGTTCCGGGCGTGGCTCGAGCGGAACCACGACCGGTCCGCCGAGCTGTGGGTCGGGTTCCACCGGAAGGCCACCGGCAAGCCCAGCATCACCTGGCCCGAGGCCGTCGACCAGGCCCTGTGCTTCGGCTGGATCGACGGCATCCGCAAACGCATCGACGAGACCAGCTACATGAACCGCTTCACTCCCCGTCGGCCCACCAGCACGTGGAGCGAGGTCAACGTGCGGCGGGTCCGGGAGCTAACCGAGGAGGGCCTGATGACGCCGGCGGGGCTGGGGGCGTTCGAGGCCCGGCAGGAGAACCGGACGGGGATGTACTCGTACGAGCAGCGTCCCCAGGAGCTCCCTCCGAAGTACGCTCGGTCGTTCCGGTCCAACGCGGCCGCGTGGAAGCTCTGGCGGGCCATGCCCCCGAGCTACCGCAAGGCCGCGACCTGGTGGGTCATCAGCGCCAAGCGCGAGGAGACCCGGGAGCGCCGGCTGGCCACCCTGATCGAGACCACGGGACGGGGGGAGCGGATCCCTGCCCTGACCCCGCCGGACCGTCGGTAGCCGCGTCAGAACCGCCGCAGGGGGCGCAGGAGATCGCGGGCGATGCTGCGTCCGTACGACGGGTCCGGCGCCCATTTCCCTCCGAGCTCCGGGACGGTCGGAGCGACGCCCTGGATCGAGGCGAACGCCCGAGGGTCGCCCAGCCGCCGGGCCTCCGCCGTCGAGATCGCTCCGGCGTACAGCGCCAGGTGGGCGCAGTGGGCGCGGGTCCCTCGCTCCCAGTCGGGGAATCGCATGTGCGCGTCCGGGTCGTCGTTCTCCCCTCCCGCGGCGGTCTTCAGCCCGCACGAGTTGTGGAACGTCGCGTCGATCACGCCGCCGAACCTGCCGAACCCGGTCTCCTTCGCCGCCTGGGCCACGAACACCGCAGCGTCGATCCCGATGTCCCCGGCCTGCTCCCAACCGGCGTCGATGATGTCGTGGAAGACGTCGGCGCACCGCTTCGAATCGGCCCAGCGATGGACCCGGCGGCGGTCGGCGGTGGGCCCTCCCGCCGCGATCGGCACGCTCCTGAAGCTGGCGGGTCCGTCGGACGAAGTCGCGGGGGCCACATCGGCCTTCACACCGAGGAACTCGAGGCGAGCCCGGGCGATGGCCACCCCGACGTCCTCGAGGGCGTCCTTGCGGCGGATGGCGCGGCGGTCGGCCGCCGTGTCGACGAACGCCACCTCGATGATCGCCGACGGCATGTTCGTCCCGGTGAGGAACCCGAACCCCGTGGCCAGGAACAGTCCTCGGTCGCGGCGAAGGGGCAGTCCCAGGACCTCGGCGATCCCTGCGGCGATCCCCCGGCACGCCTTCTTGTTGGCGGCCGAGGACCGAGGGTGCACCAGCACCTCCACACCGGTGCCGCCGCCGGCGTTGAAGTGCACCTCGTCCGCGTACTTCACCCGAAGCTCGTTGGCCCGCCGAGCCGAGCCGATGAAGTTCGGGTCATGGCCGGAGCCGGAGTGACTCTCGTCCTCAACCCTGACGCCGGCGGCCCGCATCGCGTCCGCATAGGCATCCACGACAGAGACCGCCAGATCGTGCTCCTCCAGGCCGTTGGAGGTCGCTCCGGGATCGAAGACGCCGTCCGGCTTGAGGCCATGCCCGATACCGATGTACGCGTCCATCTCCACCCCGGGACGCTATCGCCGACCGCCTCGCACGGTCAATGGGCCGGTTGGGGGATTCCGCCGCCCTCCCACCCCGGCGTAGGCTTCGAGCCATGCCGACGGTCATGACGGACTTCCTTCCGAGCGCGAACGGATTCCGGTTCCCCAACCGATTCCCGCGCGTGCCGGTCCGGCGCATCGGGATCCCCGGTCTCGTCAGCGTGCCGATCGGCAACGCCTCCAACGGCCTGTGCGGGGGGATGGCCTTCGCAGCGCGCGACTACTTCGAGGCGTCGCGGCCGCGGCCCGAGGACACCGAGCCTCCCCGGGAGGACACGGCGCTGTTCCGCTACATCGTGGACCGCCTCTTCGACAGCTTCGACCTCCCCGGTGGGCCGGCCCGCTACCTGGAGCTGATGAACCCGACGCTTCCGGACGGAGACGGTGCCCTGGCACGATTCGGGATCGGCCTCCCCGGCCGCGCCCGTCGAATGATCGCGCAGGAATGGCCGAGGATCCGGGGCGACATCGACGCCGGGCGTCCTTCGCCGCTCGGCCTGGTTCGGGTGAAGTCGTGGAACCCACTCGACCTCAAGCTCAACCATCAGGTCCTGGCGCACGGCTACCGTCTGGAGGACGGGCAGCTGACGCTCCGCGTGTACGACCCGAACCGCCCCGGGGACGACGACGTCACGCTGTCGCTGCCGATCACCGATCCCGCCGGGCCCGCCCCCGTTCGCTCCACGCTCCCCGGCCGGCCGATCCTCTCCTTCTTCCGGGTTCGGTACCGCTTCTCCGAGCCCCCGCCCTGACCTTCTCAGTCGGCCGGCCCTCCTCGCGTTCCCACGTCACGGGGGTAGCATCGCCCTCATGGCCCGGACCGCCGCCGATCCGATCGAAGCGGGGCGTGACGCACTCAAGCGGCACGCCTGGGACGAGGCGTACCGGATCCTGACCGAGGCCGACCGGGCCGGCGCGCTCACCGGCGAGGGCCTAGAGCTGCTGGGGGAGGCGGCGTACTGGAGCGCACACCCGGACGAGACGGTCGAGTACCTGGAGCGCGCGTACGCCGCGTACCTCGATGAGGGGAACCGGCCCGAAGCGGCCATGGCCGCCCTTCGGGTGGCCGAGCAGCACGGTATGCGGATGGCCATGCCCCAGGCCCAGGGGTGGGCGGCCAAGGCGATCCGCCTGGCGTCGGAGGACGCCACATGGCCGGTCCACGGGTGGCTGGCGTGGATGGGTGGGCTGATGGCGTGGTTCGGCGCCGATTTCGAGGGCGCGATCTCGAACTACGACCGGGCCCTCGAGTTCGCCGAGCGGACGGACGACCGAGACCTCCACGCCATGAGCCTCCACGACAAGGGCCACGCGCTGATCCTCCTCGGCCGGGTCGCCGAGGGGATGCCCATGCTCGACGAGGCCATGACCTCGGTGGTCAGCGGGGAGCTGGAGCCCCACACCGCCGGCTACGTGTACTGCGGCATGATCGGCGTCTGCTCGAAGCTCGGAGACTACGGCCGGGCCGCGGAGTGGACCAACGCCACGCTGCGGTGGTGCGAACGGCAGTCGGTTCCCGCCTTCCCGGGCGTGTGCCGGATCCATCAGGCCGAGCTGATGCGGCTCCGCGGCTCGTTCGAGCGCGCCGAGGCGGAGGCCAGGCTGGCGTGCGAGGAGCTCCCCCGCTTCAACTTCTTCTCCGGCCTGGGCCCGGCCAACTACGAGATCGCAGAGGTCCGGCGCCGGATGGGGGACCTGGAGGAGGCCGAAGAGGCCTACCGGCGAGCCCATGAGTTCGGCTTCGCCCCACAGCCGGGACTGTCGCTCCTGCTGCTGGCCCAGGGGAACGGAGCGTCCGCCGCCGCGGGCATCCGTCAGGCGTTGGCCGACGCTGCCGGGAACCGCTGCCTCCAGGTCCGCCTCCGAGCGGCGCAGGTCGAGATCGCCGTGGCCGCCGACGATCTCGACACCGCCAACGTGGCGACGGACGAGCTCGACGAACTCGTGGCCGGGTACAACTCGCCCGCCCTGGATGCCATCGCCGCCGGCGCCCGAGGGACGGTCCGGTTGGCCCAGGGCGATCCGGAGGGGGCGCTTGCCGACCTGCGGCGGGCCCAACGGGCGTGGCGGCAGATCGAGGCGCCCTACGAGGTAGCCGAGCTCGGGCTCCAGCTCGCTCGGGCCCACCGCACGCTCGGCGACGAGGACGCGGCCCGGATGGAGGCCAAGGCCGCACGCGACTCGTTCGAACGGCTCGGGGCGCGCCCCGCCGCGCAGCGCGCCGCCTCGCTCCTCGGGGAGTTGACCACTGCGGCCGGGCCGACCGAGCGAGTCGGCCGGACGTTCATGTTCACCGACATCGTCCGGTCGACAGACCTGGTCGAGGTGATCGGCGACGAGGCCTGGGAGGATCTCCTCAGGTGGCACGACGCCACGCTGCGGTCACTGTTCGCGTCGCACGGAGGCGAGGTGGGCCACCCTACGGGGGACGGCTTCTTCGTGGCGTTCCCCGACCCGGGCTCGGCCATCGGGGCCGCCATCGCCGTCCAGCGGGCTCTGGTCGAGCACCGCCGCGAGCACGGCTTCGCCCTCCAGGTCCGGATCGGCGTCCACCACGGCGAGGCCACCCGCCGGGGCGTGGACTACGGTGGCGGCGAAGTGCACAAGGCGGCCCGCATCGCCGCGCTGGCCGAGGGCGGCGAGATCCTGGCCAGCCGCGAGACCGTGGACGCCGCCGACGGCGTCGCGGCCTCCGGGCCTCGCGAGGTCACGCTGAAGGGGTTCGCCCGGCCGGTGGCCGTGGTCTCCGTCGCCTGGCGCTGACGGTGTGCCGGCTCGGTCGTTCGCCCGATGGTCCGACCGGCGACGCTTCAGTACCGTGGGTCACCACATGAGCGCCGAGCAGTATCGAGTGGGCAGCCCCGGCGGACGCGTGGCCAAGAAGCGGCCGCTCGAGGTGGACGTGATGCTTCGGCGGATCGAAGAGATCCTGTCGGGCTACACCGGCGCCTGGCAGATCCGGCGGCGCGGGGACAGCGACTGGTCCGGGGCTCGCGACCGCGAGACCTCGCTGGCTCGGCTGGCAGACCTGACCGTCCGAGGTGACGTCGGCGGCGCGTGGCAGCTCCGCCCCGTCGGTACGCCCGGGGCCGTGTTCGTGGTCCGCAAGGTCGAGGTGGCCCCGCCGGTGGCCTCGCCCTCCGCCGGGACGGATCCGCTCAAGGAGATCCACCTGGCCTACTTCGAGCGGTTTCCCGACCACGAGTCGTGGGGGATCTTCAACTGCCGGCCGATCGCCGGCTCGTCGTCTTGGTCCCAGCACGCCTGGGGCAACGCCGAGGACTTCTCGGACGGCGGCGTGGCCGCCGCCGAGGCCCAACGGTGGTTCAACGAGAACACGTCGAGGCTCCCCATCGCCGAGGTGATCGGCCGGGGGAGGATCTGGACGAAGGCCTCCCAGGGGTTCAGGGCGCTGTCGCCGAGCGCGAACCAACATCACGACCACTGGCACGTCTCGGCCGACCCGCTCGGGGACGGTTCGCCCCCCTGCGCGCCCTGAGGGCCGGGGACGACCCTCAGGCCACCCGGAACGAGACTTCGGTCAGCGTCTGGTTCCCGCTGGCCTCGATGGCCTGGACCTCGAGCTTGTACTCGGTCCCGGGCTCGATGAACTCGGCGGGGACCGTCACGCTCGTCACCGAGGCCGGGAGGTCCACGCTGAACACCCGAAGCGGTACCTCACGCTCCACGATGGCCCGGTACCCCACCACGTTGATCCCGGTCGGCTCGGGAGCGGGGTCCCAGTCGGCAAGCACGGCGCCGGCAGGCACCGTCGAGCCGTCCGCAGGCGCCACGATCCGGGGGCCGTCGGGGAAGTCGTGGCTCAGCCTGGCCCCGCCCACCAGCGCATCGCCCTCGATGGTGACGCCACGGAACGTGTACCGCCCCTCAGGGAAGAGCCGCTTGAACCTGCCCAGCGGCAGCTCCTTGAACGACGGCTCGCTGCTCTCCGAGAAGAGCTCGGTCAGGCCGTGGTTCCGGAGCCGGGTCTTCGTGTTGACCGCCAGGATCTGACGGCCGTTCGGGGCCGTGAGCGTCATCCGTCGCCACGGCTCACCGTCGAGGAACACCTGCAGCCCGGCGTCGCCGTCCGTCGCGTTGATCTCGACGATCATCGTGGCGTCGCTCAGGCGGATCGGCCTGGCCGCGGATCGCGACGCTCCCTCAGCCGACCCCACCGTGGCGAGCATGATCGCCAGCCCCACAAGTCCGAAGCGGGTCGCTCCGCGAAGACGTCCGTCCATGTCTGGCCTCCTCTCTTCGATGCGCCCACGATGCCGGACGGACCATGAGAGATCCATGAGGGCAATCCATCCGAGGACCTGAGCCGTATGTGTTGCGGTGAGGTCACTCTCCGATGAGTCCCTGCTCGCGGGCCTGGCCTCGAGCGATCCGGACAGCTCGGCCGCGTTCGTGCGCCGGTTCCAGGGCCGGGTGTTCGGCCTCGCCGTGACGATCCTGGGAGATCCGAACCTGGCGGAAGAAGTGGCGCAGGAGACCTTCTTGCGGGCCTGGCGGCATGCGGCCACGTTCGACGCCGCCCGAGGCCGGGTGATCACCTGGCTCCTGGCCATCACCCGGAACGTCGCCCTGGACGCCCTGCGGCTTCGCCGGCAGGAACCAGTGGATCCGAGCGTGCTGATCGACCTCCGGGCCGACAGCCGCACCGAGCCCGAGACACAGGGAGTCCTGGCCGACGATTCGGAGCGTGTCCGACAGGCGTTGGTACGGCTCCCCGAGGAGCAGCGACGGGCTGTCCTCATGTCGGCGTTCTTCGGGAGGACCGCTCGGGAGATCGGCGAGATCGAGCGGATCCCTCTCGGGACGGCCAAGACCCGGATCAGGACGGGGCTTCTGAAGCTGCGGGAGGCCTTCGAGGTGAGCAATGACCGATAACCACGGCGAGACGCGAGAGCTGGTCGCCGAGCTCGCCCTGGACGTGGCCGCCGGCGAGGAACGAGGCCGGGCCTTGGGCCACTTGGAGACATGCCGGGAGTGCCGGGCGCTGGTGGGTGGTCTGGCCGACGCGAAGGACGAGATCCTGTTGCTCGCTCCGGAGCGGGAGCCGTCCGCCGGGTTCGAGTCCCGGACCCTGGCTCGCCTGGCTCGCGTGGCTCGCCCGGTCGTGAGGGCTCCGCGGTGGCGTCGGATCCTGTCGCTCTCCGTGGCGGCGTCGATCGCGGCCGCCGCCGGCGTAGGAACGGTCTGGGTGGCGACCCGCTCCGACCGGCAGGCCGCCGACCTACTCACAACCGCGCTCCAGCGAGCCGACGGGAAGTACCTGGGGGTCGAGGTGCTCCGGCGGCCCGACGGGACTCGGGTCGGCCACATGGCGGTGTACCTGGGCCGTCCATCGTGGATCTTCGCGATCATCGACGACGAAACCTCGGTCGGGACGTTTGACGTCGAGGTCGTCGACGCGACCGGGGCTCGGCACCCTGCCGGCGTGCTGACCATCGATGCAGGCGGAGGGGGCGGCCTGGTCCTCCCGTCGGGCCTCGGACGGGTCACCGCCATCGTGCTCATCCCCCGCGACGGTGGCGACCCCCTGGAGGCCCGACTGCCCTCCGGGTAGCCGGATGCCCGTCAGCGCAATCCCTCGGCGCCGTCGGCCGGTAGTACAGGGCGTGGATCCGGTCGATCCGAAGGCGGGCTCGCCACAGGAGGTGGTCGCCGTGGGAAGGAACACCGTTCGCATCCGCTGGCTCGTCCTGGCCGCCCTCATCGGCCTTCTTCTTGCCGGGGGCCAGCCGGTGGCCCAGGCGCACCGGACCCCCCTGAGGGTGGTGATCCTCTCGGATCAGGCCTCGATCACTCCGGACGGGCGGTCCATGTCCTTCCACATCGAGACGACGTGCGACCGCCAGTGGACCATCGTCGAGGCCTCCGCCACCGTCACGCAGGGAGGCGTCACGAGCACTGGCTCCTTTACCCCCACCTGCGGCCGGATCCCCTACGGGGTTGGGGTGACGGTGCCCGCCAGCGGCGCCGCGTTCCAGACCGGTCCGGCCGAGGCCAGCGTGGTGCTCGTGGTTGGACAGGGTCCCAACAAGCGCGCTCAGGATTCCGCCTCCCTCCGGGTCCGGCCGAGCGTGTCTGCGATCCTCGACGACACCGCATCGCTCCAGGGCGACGGTTCGCTGCTGATCGATGTCACCGTGACCTGCCCGATGAGCGCGGTCGGACGGGGCGGCAACGTCAGGATCTACGACGGCCGGATCGTCGGCACCGGGACGTTCGGGCCGACGCCGTGCGACGCCCTGCCACACACGGTTTCGGTCAGGGTGGCCTCGCCCGATGGATCCTTCCAGGTCGGAAGCGCCGAAGCCTCGGCCGTGGCCTCGATCGAGGAAGGGGGCGACATCATCTCCTCGTTCGACCTCCGGACAATCCAGATCGTGGCGGCCTGACCGAGTAGCCGAAGAGAGTGGGGGGCCCCGACCGACCGGGGCCCCCCACCGAAACGGCGGCCGGGCTACGGACCCGTGTATGTGGCCAGGTAGATCCCGTAGTCGCGGTCGCTGTAGGCCACGACCCGGTTACCGTCCACGAACTTGTCGGTCAGCTGGACGCCCCAGAAGTCGTTGCCGCCCTGGTCGATGAGCCGGCCGACCTCGGTGATGCCGGTGGCGTCGAACCGAGCCACCCGGATCCCGCCCGAGTAGTGGGCGAAGTACGCCAGGTCGGCATCCGACCCTCGGCCGGTGGCCACCTCGTGGACGTCGACGTCCCCGGAACCCACGGCGTGGGCGGGGTCGCTGGCCTCAGCGATGTAGAACTGGTCGATCTCGGCCAGCGTGTTCGCGTCCA
>CALAEC010000225.1 GCA_937890785.1 uncultured Actinomycetes bacterium | reverse complement strand
GTGTCGGAGGAGGGATTTGAACCCTCACCCGGGGCTACCCGGACTAGGCCCTCAACCTAGCGCGTCTACCAGATTCCGCCACTCCGACGCGGGTCCAAGTATACGGACCAGTCAGGATGCGGCCCAGGCCTCGACGTTCCACAGCGGTCCCTCGACCGTCGGATTGGCGGCGGGCCCACTGATCCCGGCCCGCCAGCCCATCGTCACTCGGGGCCGGTACAGGGGCAGCACCACCGCGAGGTCGGCCAGCCGCACCTGAGCCTTCCGCAGCGCCTCCTCCGAGCCGTCCGCGGCTCGCACGGCCAGATCCACCACCTCGGGATCGGACAGGCCCGTCAACGACGGCCCGGCCCCCGGCATCTCGATCCACCGCCACAGGTCCGGCGACGGGCCCGTCCGGACCTCAACGACGGCCAGGTCGAACCGACGAGCGGGGAGGAAGGAGCCGTACAGCTCGTCCGGCTCCAGCGCCACCAGATCCGCGTCCACGGTGGCCCGTTCCAGCTCCGCTTGGACGTACCGGGCCACCAGGTCGGGGAGCTCGGTGCGCTGATGGACCAGGTCGAGCTCGTCGGTCCCGGGCTCGCCGGCCGACGGGCTGGTGCCGTAGCCCGCCCAGGCCGCCTCGGCGCCGGGCTGCTCCGGGGCGAGCACGCCGTCCACGGGCTCGGCTTCGCCAGCCAAGACCACCTCGAGGAAGCGGGCCCGGTCGATGGCATGGGCGATCCGCCGCCGCAGGTCGACGTCGGCCACCGACGCGACGTTGAACGCCAGGCACACCACGTCCGGTCCGGTGGCCGTGGACGTGCCGCCGTCGGCCACCTCGGCCAGGCGGCGTCCCCACGAGTACCCCGCCATCGGCGTCACCACGTCGACCTGCCCTCGGTCCATGAGCTGGAGGGCGGTGGTCGGGTCCGGGACGAACAGGACCTCGAGCCGCTCCACCGCCGGTGGCCCCGCCCAGTGAGTCGGATCGGCCACCAGGGCCACCGAGCGTCCCCGGGTCCAACCCTCGAGCCGATACGGACCGGCCGTCACCGGCGGCCCCAGGTTCCACCGAGCCACCGAGGCCGGATCGCCCACGTGCGAGGGCAGGACGAACCGGCCGGCCGAGAACAGGTCCCGCCAGCCCGGCCACTCGCCGTCCAGCACCAGCCGCCCGGACTTCGGCTCGTCCTCCACGACATCGAGCAATCGGTCGAAGCCGGTCGGGTTCCAGGCGTCGGCCTCGGTCATGGCCCGCCAGGTGAACGCCACGTCCTGCACGGTCACGGGCATCCCGTCGCTCCACGCCGCATCCTCCCGGATCCGGAACCGAACCTCGGTTCGGTCTCCGGCCGGCACCACCTCGGGGTCCTCGGCCAGCAACGAGAGCTCGTACCCGAGGTCGGGGGTGATCCGGAAGAACGAGGGAAGGAGCGGACGAAGGAGGTCGAGGGCCGCCGGCGATGGCTCGGTCACCGGGTTCAGCGTGGCCGGCTCGTCCGGGTAGACGACCCGAACGGTTCCCGGTGGCGAGAGCGGATCCGGGGGCGAGGGCGGCCGGGGCTCATCGGCCGGGCACGCCCCGGCCCCCGCCACCATGACGAGGAACCCCGCCGCCAGCCAGCGGCGGCTACGGGGAAAGCGTGGCGGCATCGTACCGGCCCAGCGCATCGACCACGAAGCCCTCGATGCTCGGACGGACGGCCAGGTGCGATCGGAACCATACGACCGGGATCACGTGCATCCGTTCCAGGGCCAGGCGCTCCGCCTCCGCGTAGATCTCCGTCCTGATCTCGGGCGCCGGTTCGACGCGTCCCCGCTCGAACAGCTCGTCCAGGTCGCGGTCCGACACGTGGGCGTGGTTGTCGGCCGACCCGGTTTCGAGCAGGGGCTCGAGCAGCGCCTGAGGCCGAGGGTAGTCCGCCGTCCACACCAGGCAGAACATCTCCTGCCCCCCGTCGGACAAGACGTTCGGCAGCTCCAGCGGGTCGCGGGCCCGCGCCGTCACGGTGAGGCCGGCCTCGGCGAGCTGCGCAGCCAGGGCCTCGGCGAGGCGGTCGGCCAGCGGGGAGGCGGGATAGTCGAGGGCGAAGGTTCGGTCGGCCCGGGGGATCCGCTCGACCAGCCGGCGAGCGGCCACGAGGTCGTGGACGCACCACCCCGCGCACCGGTCCGGCCGGTACGTGGGCAGGGAGGGCGGCACGATCCCGCTCGCCGGAACCGCCACCCCCCCGTAGACATCGGCCGCCACCGCGTCCCGCCCGATCGCCATCGAGACGGCCCGGCGGAGATCCGGGTCCCGGAACCGCTCCTCTTCTTCGTCGAAGCCGCAGTACAGGAAGCGGGCGAGGTCCGTGATGCCGTGAGGCCCGTACCCGCTCTCCGCCTCCGCCAGCAGGGCCGGCGGGATCGGGGCCACGTCGAGCTCGCCGGCCACGAACTCGGGCCACGCCTCCGAGGGTCGCTCGAACGTCCGGTACTCGATCGTGGCCACCGGGGGGAGCGTCCCCGTGTAGCCGTCGAACCGCTGGAGCAGGAGTGGGGACCCCGGCGAGACCGTGGTGGCCAGTCGGAAGGGCCCGTTCCCCACCGGCTGCGAACCGAACGTCTCGCTGTCGGCACCCGGAGGCACCGGCGAGAGCGCCGGGTGGCTGAGGAGCGACACGAAGTCTCGCCACGGGCGGACCAGCGTCACCTCGAGGGTGCGGTCGTCCCGAGCCACCACCCCGGACAGCCGCGACACGCGGAGCTCACGCCGGTACTCCTTGAAGCCCTCGACGGACTCGAGCAGGAAGGCGAAGGGAGCGGCCGACAGCGGGTCGGCCAGCCGGTTCCAGGCGAACGCGAAGTCCTGAGCTCGGACCGGGCTGCCGTCGTGGAACGTCATCCCCTCGCGGAGATGGAACACGAACCGGGTCCCTCCCTCCTCGACCTCCCACCGCTCGGCCGCGGCCGGGACCGGCTCGTACGTGGTGGGGTCGTAGGCCACCAGCCCGTCGAACACCTGGGCGGCCAGCTGCAGGCCGTCGTCGGAGCTCAGCTCGCGAGGGTCGAGGCTCGTGGGGAGCGAGGTCGCCAGGCGAACGTGGGAGGGCGGTGTGGCCACCGCCGAGGGGCCCGCCACCGGGCCATCGTCCGGCCCGGGAGGCGTGGTGCAGGCGGTCGCCAGGACCGCCAGCGTGAGGAGCGGCAGGGGCCCGCGGGCCCCTACACCCACTTCCAGGCGAGGTAGAACGTGGTCACGGCGAACACGACGGCCGTGGCCACGGTGACGCGGTCCAGGTTCCGCTCGACGGCGGTCCCCCCGGCGAGCCCCGCTCCCCCGCCGAACATGTCCGAGAGGCCCCCGCCCCGTCCCGCGTGGAGCAGGATGAACAGCACCATGAGGAACGCGGAGATGACCTGGAGCACGATGATGGTGGCGATCAGCATGATGGTTCCTTCCAGCGCGTCGGCGCTCAGGCCGTGGACTCTATCACGGCCCGGTCCTCGAGCGGGAAGTGACAGGCGGCCAGCTGACCCCGGTGGTGCGGCGTCAGCTCCGGGTCGTCCTCCTTGCACACCGGGAACTGGGCCCTGGGGCACCGGGGGTGGAACCGGCACCCTGACGGCGGGTCGATCGGCGACGGGACGTCGCCCTCCAGGATGATCCGGCGCCTCTGCGAGGCCAGATCGGGATCGGGGATCGGCACGGCGGACAGGAGCGCGCCCGTGTACGGGTGCTTCGGGTTGACGTAGAGGGTCTCTCCCGGTGCGATCTCGACGATCCTCCCCAGGTACATCACCGCGACCCGGTCGCTCATGTGCTTCACGACCGAGAGGTCGTGGGCGATGAACAGGTAGGTCAGGTCGAACTCCTCCTGGAGGTCCTCGAGGAGGTTCAGGATCTGGGCCTGGATCGACACGTCCAGGGCCGAGACCGGCTCGTCGCAGACGATCAGCCGTGGGCGGAGGGCCACGGCCCGGGCCACCCCGATCCGCTGCCGCTGCCCGCCGGAGAACTCGTGCGGGAACCGGTTGTAGTGCTCGGGGTTGAGGCCGACCAGCTCCATCACCCTCTGGACCTCGGTCCGGACGTCGCGGTTCCACCGTCGCTTCGCCGGGAAGGCCAGGAGCCGCCGGGCCACCTCGACCACGATGGCCAGCCCCAGGAGGCCGAAGGGGAGCGCCAGCGGGACCTCGAGAGTGGCGGAGACCCCCGCCACGATGCCGATCACCAGCGCAGCCAGGATCAGCATGGGAGCAGCCAGCCGGGCGATCGGCCCGAGCCACGGGCTCCGCAACCGGGTCCCATCGGGCAGGCCGTGGATCTGGAACGGCTCCCCGATGATCGAGCCCACGGTCTTGCGCGGGTTCAGCGACGCGTACGGGTCCTGGAAGATCATGGCGATCTCCCGCCGCAGTGGCCGAACCCGGCGCCGGGACAGGCGGGTGATGTCCTTCCCGTCGAACTCGATCGTGCCCTCCGTCACGTCGAGGAGCCGGGTGATCAGCCGGGCCGTGGTGGACTTGCCGCAGCCGGTCTCCCCCACCAGGCCCACCGTCTCCCCCGTGCCGACATCGAGGTCGATCCCGTCCACGGCGTGGACCTGGCCGACCTTCCGCTGGATGATGATGCCGCGGGTGATGGGGAAGTGCTTCTTGACCCCTCGGAGCCGTACCAGCGGCGGCGCCGCGACCGTGGCCGGCTCCGGCGCCGCGACGCTCACGCCTTCACCGCCACGTCTTCCTGGAAGATCCGCTCCTTCTCTGCCAGCGGGAGGTGGCACGCCGACGCGTGGACGCCGTCCTCGGAGAGGAGGGGCGGCACCTCGGTCCTGCACACGTCCATGACGTAGGGGCACCGGGGGTGGAAGGGGCACCCCGGCGGGACGAAGATGAGCGAGGGCGGCAGGCCGCGGATCGGGCGGAGCCGCTC
>CALAEC010000224.1 GCA_937890785.1 uncultured Actinomycetes bacterium | reverse complement strand
CCGTCGAGGTCGAACATGGCCTCCTCGGCGATCGTGGCCACGATCTCGGCGCCGACGCCGTAGGTCCGATTGTCCTCGGACACCACCATGGCCTTGGCGGTCTTCCGCACCGAGTCGAGGATCGTCTCCTTATCCAGCGGCGCGATGGTGCGCACGTCGATCACCTCGACCTTGACGTCCTGTTCCTCCTCGAGCTTGGTCGCCGCCTCCAGACACTGGTGGAGCATCAGGCCGTACGAGATGCACGTGAGGTCGTCGCCCTCGCGCTTCACGTCGGCCGGACCGATGGGGACCTCGTACGGCTCGTCGGGGACCTCGCCCTTGATCAGCCGGTAGCACTTCTTGTGTTCGAGAAACAGCACCGGGTCGGGGTCCCCGATGGCCGCTCGGAGCATGCCCTTGGCGTCGTAGGGGGTCGACGGTGTGATGACCTTCAGCCCCGGCACGTGCCCGTAGAACGCCTCGATCGACTGCGAGTGGTACAGCGCCCCGTGCACGCCCCCGCCGTACGGCGCCCGAACCACCATCGGCACGCCGAAGTCGCCGTTCGAGCGGTACCGGATCCGGGCGGCCTCGCTGACGAGCTGGTCGAAGGCCGGGTGGATGAAGTCGGCGAACTGGATCTCGGCCACCGGCAGCAGCCCGTGCATGGCCATCCCGATCGCCAGGCCGACGATCGAGGACTCGGCCAGTGGCGTGTCGATGACGCGGTCCTCGCCGAACTCGTCGAGGAACCCGGCCGTGGCCCGGAATACCCCGCCGCGGGCACCGACGTCCTCGCCCATCACCAGCACGCGGTCGTCGGCCTTCATCTCGTCCCACAGCGTGTCGTGGATCGCGGTCACCAGGTTCTTCTCGGCCACCGCTCAGCCCTCCTCGGCGAACACGTGCCGGAGGGCCGTGTCGGGTTCGGGATCGGGAGCGTTCCAGGCCTCGTCCACGGCCCGGTCCACCTCTTCCTTCAGCTCCCCCCGGAGGGCCTCGATCTTGTCCTCGCTGGTGACCCCCGACTGCTGGAGGTAGGCCTCGAATTGGAGGATCGGGTCGCGCTTGCGGGCCTCCTCGACCTCCTCCCGAGTGCGGTACGTGCGGTCGTCATCGTCCGAGGTGTGGGGATGGAAACGGTAGGTCCGGCACTCGATCAGCGTGGGTCCGCCTCCGGACCTGGCCCGGTCCACGGCCTCGAACATGGCCCGGTAACACGCGAACACGTCGTTACCGTCGACCGACTGGCCGGTGAAGCCGTAGCCCTCGGCCCGGATCGACAGGTCCGACACGCCGGCCTGCTTCGACAGCGGCACCGAGATCGCGTACAGGTTGTTCTCGATCACGAACACGATCGGGAGGTCGTGAACCCCGGCGAAGTTCAGGGCCTCGTGCCAGTCCCCCTCGCTGGTGGCCCCATCGCCGAACCAGCACCCCACGATGGCGTCCTGTCCGCGGTACTTCATCGCGTAGGCGATCCCGCTGGCGTGGGGGATCTGGGTGGCGATGGGGGAGGAGCCCGTGATGATGCCCAGCCTCCTCGATCCCCAGTGCGCCGGCATCTGGCGGCCGCCCGAGGAGGGGTCATCGGCCTTCCCGAACACGCCCAGGAACACGTCCTTCGGTGTCATCCCGGCGACCAGGCACACCGCCATGTCGCGGTAATAGGGGACGAAGACGTCCTTGCCTCGCTGCATCGGCCACGCCGTGGCGACCTGACACCCCTCATGACCCGACACCGGGACCACGAACGGGGCCTTGCCCTGGCGGTTCAGCCGGAACTGGGCCTCGTCGCACAGGCGCGCGGTGACCATCGTGCGGTGCATCGCGAGGAGGTCTTCCTCGGTCAGACCGAGCGGGGAATGCCGGTCGGCTTGCTGCTGGACCTGTTGCGCCACGCCGAACCTCCTCGGGTGCTTGGTCCGGGCCGCCGGCCGGCCCGGCGCAGGGTCAGTCTAGCCCGCCGTCGGGGGCAACGCCCGTAGACTTCGGCTTCCATGGACGTCGAACGTCGAGTCATCGAGATCGCCGAGGAGATCCTGGGATCTGTCCCCGGCCGGCTGGAGGCCGACTCCCTGGCGCTGGTCGAGCTGGCCCTGGCCCTGGAGGAGCGGCTGGGGATCCGGCTCCCCGAGGACGGCTCGTGGGCCACGCTCGACGAGGTGGTGGCGGCCGCACGGGCCGCCGACGGAAGCTCGCCGGACCGGCTGGGGAGCGGCTTCGGGCGGCTCCAGTGGGCCGCGCAAGGGGCCCTTCGGGCGCCGATCAGACTGGCGTACCGGCTGGTCGTCTCCGGTCCTGACCGCGTCCCCCCGTTCGGGCCCGCGATCCTGGCCTCGAACCACGACAGCCTCCTCGACATCCCGTGCCTGGTCGTGGCCAGCCCGAGACCGGTGTGGTTCATGGCCAAGGTCGAGCTGTTCCGCGGTCCGCTGGCCTCGGCGTTGCTCCGCCGTTTCGGTGGGTTCCCCGTTCGTCGCGCCGCCAACGACCTTCGAGCCGTGCGCACCGCGCTCGACGTTCTCCAGCGCGGACGGGCGTTGGGGATGTACCCGGAGGGGACCCGGGCGGCCCACCTCCGGCCGTTCCTGCCCGGGGCGGCGTGGCTGGCCCTGGCCACCGGAGCGCCGCTGGTCCCCGTGGGGGTATCGGGGACCGCGGAAGCGCTTCCTCGTGGATCGCGCCTTCCCAGGCGGACCCATGTCACCGTCCGGTTCGGCGAGCCGATCGAGTTGGGAAGGGAAGGCGACGCCCGGGCCCGCTTGGAGCGAGCCCGGGCCGTCACCGAGGATCTCCGCTCCTCTGTGGAGCGGCTCCTCGCTCGTTAGAGCGTCAGTACCGCGCCGTTCCCGACGCCGTCGCCCTCGGCCGGGCGCCGAAGAACCCGCCGATCAGGGCGAGCACGCCGCCGGCCAGGACGATCCACAGGCCGATCCCGACGTTCGTCAGGTCGAAGCCCGACTCCGGAACCCGGTACAGCGTGATGAGCACCAGCGCGAAGGCCACCATGCCCAGCACGCCGGCCACGGAGGTCAGCCAGCCGGTGCGCAGGGCCATCCCCAGCAGCGCCAGGATGCCGACGACGATGGCCACGAGCCCCGCCGACTCCACGAACGAGACCTCGAACGGATTGTCGGTGGAGTAGAACACTCTGTTTGAGATCTCGGTGCCGGCCAGGCCGACCGTGGGCGGGACCTGGTTGGGATCGAACGCGAACCAGGGGAGGAACGCGCCGACGATCATGCCGGCGGCTCCGAGGACCGAGAGGATGATTCGCGTCATCAGGCCGCCGCCCGAGGGGCGGACATCCACAGCGGCCCTGGTGTCGTGGGTGTGGTCCGGGGGGACATCCTCATGGGGGGTCGTAGCTGTAGGAGCGTACCCCTGGGTCGCGTATCCGTCATGCGTATGCCCCGGCGTGGCGCCCTCGTGCTCATGGGGCGGGGCGTCGCCGTGGGTATGGGTGCCTTCCATTGCCACCCTCCTTTCGCTTCCTTCAGTGTGTTCCCAGCGAGGGCCGTGGTCAACCGTGAGGGACCGGGCGCTCCGTGAAGCCGAGAGAGGCGGATGCTGCGAGAGGGGCCGGCTGGAGCTCGGCCCCGAACACGTCGGCGAGCCGCCGGGCCACCACGGGCAGGACATCAGTGACGGTGATCTCGCGTCCGGCCACCTCGGACAGGGAGGCCACCCCGCGGTCGGCCAGGCCGCACGGCACGATGGGGTCGTACCAGGCCAGATCGGTGGTGCAGTTCAGAGCGAACCCGTGGAGGGTCACGGAGCGGGACACCCGGACGCCGATCGCGCACACCTTCCGGTCGCCGGCCCACACGCCGGTGTCGCGGTTCCGCCCGACCTCGACGCCGAGATCGGCGCAGGCCTGGATCACGGCCTCCTCGACGTCGCGGAGGTACTCGAGGACATCGGGATTCGCTCCGAGGTGCACGATCGGGTAGCCAACGAGCTGGCCGGGCCCGTGGAACGTCACGCTGCCGCCCCGGTCGACGCGGTGGACCTCGGCGCCGGACCGGGCCATCTCGCCCTCGGCCAGCAGCATGTGAGTGGGGTCGGTGCGCCGTCCCAGCGTGTACACGGGTGGGTGCTCCAGGAGGATCAGGGTGTCTGGAACGTCCCCCAGAGCCCGCCGCCGCGCCAGCTCGTGCATCAGCTCATCCGCCTCGGCATAGGGCACCACCCCCGGGGTCATGAGCCACATGGGGGAGCGGCGGCGATCGGGGAGGCCCGAGGCGTCACCGGAGGGCACACCTCTTGTGCCCGAAGGGGACGCCGAGGGCTTCGCCAGGAGGGTCACCGCAGGTAGGCCTGGACCTCGGGGGTGAAGTCCCAGTTCTCCAGGTTCTCCTTCAACCGGCCCAAGAACTGTGAGGCCGTGGCGCCGTCGATCATGCGGTGGTCCCACGACATCGATAGGTACACCATGTGCCGGATCGCCACGGCGTCGTCGATGACTACCGGCCGCTTCTCGATGGCGTCGAACGCCAGGATCCCGGTCTCGCCGGGATTCATGATCGGCACGCTGAGGATCGAACCGAACGGCCCGGGATTGGTGATCGTGAACGTCCCGCCGTGCACCTCGTCCGGCTTCAGCTTCTTCGACCGGGCCCGACCGGCCACGTCGTTGATCGCCCGGGCCAGCCCCACGACGTTCATCGCGTCGGCGTCTCGAACGACCGGCACGATCAATCCGTCCTCGTAGGCCACGGCGATGCCGAGGTTCACGTAGCGGCGATACGTGGCCGTGCCTGCCTCGAGGTCGAGCCTGGCGTTGACGTCCGGATAGGTCATGAGCGCGTCGCAGACGGCCCGGGCCAGGAACGGCATGTACGTCAGGGAGATGCCTTCTTGCGCCTTGAAGCGGTCCTTGGCTCGCTCCCGCAGCTTGACGATCCGCTCCATGTTCACCTCGACCAGGTTCCATGCCCGAGCCGAGGTCTGGAGCGACGCCACCATGTTCTCGGCGATCCGCTTGCGGATGTGCGAGATCGGGCGGACCTCCTCGCGGTCGCCGGCGGGGGCGGTGACGGCTTCGGGCACAGCCCGGAGCGCCGGACGCTGAGGCTCGGCGGCGGGCGCCGCCACCTCCGCCGCCGCGGCGGCTGCGGGCGCGGCAGGGCCGCCCGACTCGATGAACGCCATGACGTCCTTCTTCGTGATCCGGCCGCCCGCTCCGGATCCCGGGACCTGGCCGAGGTCGATCGAGTGTTCCTCGGCCAGGCGGCGGACCAGCGGCGACAGGATGTGGCTGCGCGGCCCGCCGGCCTCCGTGGCGGCCGGCACCGGGGCCTGCGGCGGCCGCTCCGGCTCCGGCGTCGGCGTCGGCTCGGGCTGGGGCGGCGGCTGCGGTTCCGGCTGCGGCTGCGGCTGGGGCTGCGGTGGGGCGGGGGGCTGCGGCTCCCGGGCTTCCTCGGCCGGCTGGCCCTGCGGCGCGGCGGGCTCCGGTTCCGCCTGCGGCTGGGCCTGGGCCGCCGGGGCCTCGGCCTGAGCCTGGGCCTGCCCGTCCCCTCCGGTGGCCCCGCCCTCCTCGATCAGCGCCAGCTCGGTGCCGACACTGACGGTCTCCCCCTCCTGCACCTTGATCTGCTGGAGCTTCCCCGCCACCGGCGAGGGAACCTCGGTGTCGACCTTGTCCGTGGAGATCTCGAACAGGGGCTCGTCGCGCCCGACCGCGTCGCCTTCGCTCTTGAGCCACTTGACGATGGTGCCCTCGACGACGGTCTCGCCGAGCTGGGGCATGGTCACGGCCGTGGCCACGGGTCCTCCTCTCTCACATTGTGTGCAGGGGCTTGCCGGCCAGGGCCAAGTGCGACTCGCCGATCGCCTCCGACAGCGTGGGGTGCGGGTGGATGAGCGCCGCCACCTCGGCCGGCATGGCCTCCCAGTTCGTGATCAGCATGGCCTCGGCGATCAGGTCGGTCACGTGCGGGCCGATCATGTGCACACCCAGGACCGGGCCGTCCTTCTCGGCGACGACTTTGACCGAGCCTCCTTCGCCGACGATGTTGGCCTTGCCCAGGCCCTGCATGTTGAACCGCTCGATCTCGACGTCGTGGCCTCGCTCCCTGGCCTGTGCCTCGGTCAGCCCGACCGAGGAGATCTCCGGCGTCGAGAACGTGACGCGAGGGACGCCCGCGTAGTCGAGGTCGGGGACCTCCTGCCCGGCGATGCGCTCGGCCGTGGCCACGCCCTCCGCGATCGACACGTGGGCCAGCTGGAACGGCGAGGTGCAGGCGTCGCCGATCGACCACGCACCGTCGACGGAGGTCTGCATCTGGCCGTTGACCTTCACGTAGCCCCGGTCGACCTCAACGCCGACGTCCTCGAGGCCGACGCCGTTGGTGATGGGACCACGTCCCACCGCCACCAGGCAGATCTCCGGCTGCACCTGCTGGGTCCCGCCTCCGGCCTCGAATGTGATCGTCACACCGTCCTCGGACTCGGTCACGTCCTTGACCGAGGCGCCGGCGTGCGCGGTGATCCCGCGCTTGCGGAACGCCCGCCCCACCTCCTTCGAGATGTCCTCGTCCTCGAGCGGGGCCAGTCGGTCCAGAGCTTCGATCAGCGTGACCTCGGCGCCGAACGAACGATACAGCGACGCGAACTCGAGGCCGACCGCCCCCGCCCCGATCACGGCGGCCGACGCGGGCAGCCGCTCGAGCGTCAGCGCCTGGTCGCTGGTGATGATCCGGTCGCTGATCTCCATCCCCGGCAGCAGCTTCGGGTACGAGCCGGTAGCGATGACCACGGCCGGAGCCTCCAGCCGTCGGCCGTCCACGTCGACGGCGTTCCGGGCCACCAGCTTCCCGGTGCCCCGGACGACCTCGATCTTCCTCGCCTTGACCAGCGAGGTGAGGCCGCCGACGAGCTTGTCCACGATCGTGCGCTGGAACGCCTTCACACCCGGCCAGTCCGGCTCGCCCGAGGCGGTGATGCCCCAGTCGTCCGACCGGTTGACCTGATCCATGACCGCGGCCGACTGGAGGAGCGCCTTGGTGGGGATGCAGCCCCGAAGGAGGCAGGTGCCGCCGAGCCGCTCGTCGCGCTCGACCAGCGCGACGCGCTTCCCGAGCTGGGCGGCCCGGAGCGCGCAGGAGTAGCCGCCGGTGCCGGCCCCCACGACGATCACATCGAACGCGTCGGCCATCGGATCAAGTTCCTTTCGTCTCCGCGGGATGGGACGGCTCCGTCATACTACCGCCCCGAGGAATTCCCGTGGACGCAGACCTGCGACAGACGCCGCTCCAGGACGAACACGAGGCGCTCGGCGCGAAGCTCGGCGAGTTCGCCGGCTGGGCCATGCCGATCGAGTACGCCGGCGTGCTCACCGAGCACCGCGCCGTCCGCGAGGCCGCCGGAATGTTCGACCTGACCCACCTCGGCAAGATCGAGGTAGCCGGCCCCGAGGCGCTCGACGTCCTGCAGCGCTTCATCACGGGCAACCTGGCGGAGGTCTCGGTCGGGGGCGCCCAGTACGGGATGGTCCTGACCGAAGACGGTGGGATCGTCGACGACCTGATCACGTACCGCGTCGACCAGGACCGGCTCCTGGTCGTGCCGAATGCCGCGAACACCGAGGCGGTGCTCTCGATCCTGTCGGAGGAGGACTCGGCGGGAGCGGTCGTGGAGCACCGGCCGGACCTGGTCACGATCGCGGTGCAGGGCCCCCGGTCGCTCGAGCTGGTGGCGCCCCTCTTCTCCGCGGTCGAGGGGCTCGACTTCATGACCTGCGCCGAGGCGTCGTACCGCGACGTCGTGGTGCTCGTCGCACGGAGCGGGTACACGGGGGAGCGCGGCGTGGAGCTGTTCGTCCCCGAGGGTGTGGCCCGGGCCATGTGGCGCGATCTTCTCGAGCGGGGGCGGCCCCTCGGCCTGGAGCCGGCCGGCCTGGGAGCGCGCGACACCCTTCGCCTGGAGATGGGCTATCCGCTCCACGGCAACGACATCTCGCCGGACCGGACGCCCATGGAAGCCGGGCTCTCGTGGGCGGTGTCGCTCGACAAAGGGGACTTCCGGGGCCGGGATGCCTTGCTCCGACAGAAGCAGGAAGGCCTTCCCGCACGACTCCGGGCGATCCGCATGGTCGACCGGCTGATCCCCCGGGCCGGCTACCCCGTCCTCGACGAGACCGGCGTCCCGATCGGCGAGACCACCAGTGGGTCGTTCTCGCCCACCCTGCGCGTCGGGATCGCCCTGGCGTACCTCGAGCCCACCGACGCCCACGGGCCCGGATCGACGGTCGAGGTCGACGTGCGTGGGCGCCGCGGCCGGGCCGAGGTGGTCAAGCCGCCCTTCGTCGACCGGAGCCCGCGCTAGGGGAGGTTCGGGGGGAGGCCGGCGGCGGCCATGAAGTCGCCGACCGGGGTGCCCCCGAACGAGACGCCGGTCATGAGGGTCCGGAGCCACCGTTCGGCATCGGGGCCGTCGGGGACCGAGGCCCGGACCACGTACAGCCCCGAGCGGGCGATCCCCAGCTCGCGGGCCGGTCCGAACCCTGGGGCCGCAACGAAGGAGGCCCACCTGGTGTCGGCCGCCACCGACCGGCACGTACCGGTCACCATCGCCACGTAATGACCCGGCCACTTGTCGAGCGGCCCCGGCGCGTGACGTGGCGAGACCAGCTCAAGCATGCCTTCGGTTCGGCAGCCGGGGGTCGAGTCGGCCAGGTCGAGGAGCGGGCCCCGGGCCGCCAGCTCGTAGTAATCGGACGGGACCCCGACTTCGGTGGCGTCGACCCAGTACGCCTCCAGGCTCGGCTGGCGGAGATCGGTAGGGATCATCCCCAGGGTGCTCCGCGAGGCCTGGATGCCGAGCTTGTGAGCCCCGGTATCGGGGATGGGGCGGAACTCCCACTTCGGCGGGACCAGGGTCCGGACGCCGGACGAGACGACCAGCCGCATGCCGGTAGGGGCCCGGTCGCCGCTCGAGGGGCTGGAGAAGGACAGGGCCAGGATGAGCGAGACGGACACGCGCGCCCAGGCCACGGG
>CALAEC010000223.1 GCA_937890785.1 uncultured Actinomycetes bacterium | reverse complement strand
ACCCTCATGGCTCCGTGAACCCCGGGTCGGTCTGCGAGGTGGCCAGCTTCTCCAGGAAGCCGGTCAGCGGGCTGGACGCCTCGGCGTCGGTCCGCTCCGGTGCTCGGCCGGCGAGGAAGGCACGCCTCCCCGCCTCGACCCCGAGCCGGAACGCCCGGGCCATCTCCACCGGATCCGTCGCCACGGCGATGGCCGTGTTCACCAGCACCGCGTCGCAGCCCATCTCCATGGCCTCGGCGGCGTGCGACGGCGCGCCGAGGCCGGCGTCCACGACCACCGGCACAGTGGCCTGCTCGACGATGATCCGCACCGCATCCCTCGTTCGGATTCCACGATTCGAGCCGATCCACGAGCCCAGCGGCATCACGGTGGCACACCCGACCTCCTCCAGCCGCTTCGACAGCACCGGATCCGCGCCGATGTACGGCAGCACGGTGAACCCGTCGCCGACGAGTCGCTCCGCGGCCCGCAGGGTCTCCACCGGGTCCGGCAGCAGGTAGCGCGGCTCCGGGGTCACCTCGAGCTTGACCCACGTCGGCATCCCCGCCGCCCGGGCCAGCTGGGCCAGGCGGACCGCCTCGTCGGCGTCGACGGCCCCGCTGGTGTTCGGCAGCAGCAGGCACCGCTCCGGGTCGATGTACTCGAGGATGTCGGGCCCGCCGGTGGCCTCGAGGTCCACCCGCCGCAGCGCCACCGTGACGATCTCGGTCCCCGAGGCCTCGAGCGCGTGGCGCATCACCTCGAAGGAGCCGAACTTCCCGGTCCCCACGATCAGCCGGGAACCGAACGTCCGGCCCGCGATCACCAGCGGGTCGGTGTGGGTGCGTTCCTCGGTCGTGGCCATAGGCACGAAAAGGGCCGCTCGCGCGGCCCGGTCTCCCTTGCCCGCATTACCGGGCCGGTTCGCGGGTCGCCGGAGCATCACATCCGGCCTCTCAGCTCGGTTCCGCCCGAGCTCCCCGGTCTCCTTCGTCTTCCTCCCGATCGTACCAGACCGGATCAGACCCGCTGGGCCCGGGCCACCCGCAGCTCCCGCCGCACCTTCTTCCAGTCGGACTTCCGGGTCGACCACCACACGTCGGTGACGATCTGGAGCACCCCGAAGCCGAGCACCCCCCACATCGCCCAGGGTGGGAACAGGTCGTAGTTCGCGGCCCGGTGCGGCAGGTATACCGCGGCGAACACCGCAAACGGGGCGATCTTCGAGGCCACCGCCCCCGCCGCGTGCATCCACGCCCTCGCGCCCGGCGAGGCCCGCAGGTACGAGGCGTAGTCGACCTTGATCCCCGGCTGGATCCGGAACGGGCCGTCGAGGAAGTAGCAGTCGAACCGGATCCCGCTCAGCCGCCCGACCAGCCAGTGCGCCGGGTCGTGGAGCGTGACCGCGAGCCCCACGGCAGCGACCAGCAGCATCAGGCCCGGAAGCACCGGCTCCGGCGACGACGCGTCCGATGCCAGGGCTACCGCGACCGGGACGAGGGCCACCAGCACGGCCGACCCCACCAGCAGGACCGCGTTCCCGAACCACACCGGGAGCCGGGGCCGGACCCGCCGCTCGAAGGCGGCCCGGTCGACGCGGCCGACCTCCTCGGCCCAGTGGTGAGACAGGGCCGGATCCTGCTTGATCTGCCGGACCAGTCGCCAAAACCCCAGAGCGCCGAGGTCGCTCCTCCCCTCCTCGACCTCGCGCTCGATCCGGGCCAAGGCGTCCTGGTAGTCCTGGACCTCCGACATCACCGATATCCTTCCACCCTTCCGTGTCCGACCCCACCTCCACCCCTACAATGGCCTCCAGGCCGCTCCCCGGCGAGGTGTGATGATCGAGACCACCGTCGACGGCCGGTACCAGATCCTGGCCCGCATCGCTGCGGGCGGGATGGGCGAGGTGTACCGGGCCCACGACTCCGTGCTCGACCGCGAGGTCGCGCTGAAGATGCTGCATACCTCGCTGGCCGACGACTCCGGGTTCATCGAGCGGTTCCGCCGTGAAGCGCGCTCCGCGGCCATGCTGTCGCACCCGAACATCGTGGCCGTCCATGACTGGGGCGAGACCCAGGGCACGTACTTCATGGTCATGGAGTTCATTCGGGGTCCGAACCTCCGGGGGATCCTGATGCGCGACGGAAGCCTCCAGCCCGCGCAGGCCGTCGAGGTCGTGACCAAGGTCCTGGCCGCGCTGGAGCACGCCCACGCCCAGGGCATCGTCCACCGCGACATCAAGCCGGAGAACATCCTGATCCGCTCCTCGGACGGTGAGCCGAAGGTTGGGGACTTCGGCCTGGCCCGGGCCTTCGCAGACTCGAGGGTGAGCCACGCCCCCGGCACCGTGACCGGCACCGTGCAATACCTCGCCCCGGAGCAGATCGAGGGGCATCCGGCCGATCCGCGCACCGACCTGTACGCGACCGGCATCGTCCTGTACGAGCTGCTGACCGGGCAGGTGCCGTTCACCGGCGAGACCTCGGTGGCGGTGGCCTACAAGCACCTCCGCGAGCGCGTTCCCCCGCCGAGCCATGCGAACCCGATGGTGCCGGTGGCCCTCGACCGGGTCGTGCTGAACGCCACCGAGCGGAACCGCGACCGGCGCACGGCAGACGCCGGGACCATGCGCACGGACCTGGTCCAGGCCGCCGACGAGCTCCCACCGGCGTCGCCGCTCTCGGAGCTGGCGGCGTCCGTCGCCCCGGCCGACGAAACCCCAGCCGACCGCCTGGCCACCGTGACGATCCCTCGGGCGATCTCGCCCAAGCAGCGCCGCCGCCAGCGG
>CALAEC010000222.1 GCA_937890785.1 uncultured Actinomycetes bacterium | reverse complement strand
ACCCGGCCTTTCAGGCGATCGGCCTTCCCGAGACGGCGCCTGTGATGTAGAGTCGGTCGTTCGTCGTACAGCGTGGGGGAGGGGAATGAGCCAGGCGCAGACGGTCGATCCACCCGGTGGCAAGAAGCCGATGACCGCCCGCGCCAGGCGCGGCCTCCTGGCCGGTTCGATCCTCCTCCTGGTGGGCGCCGCTGTGGCCACGTACCTCGTCCTCACGGCCGGGCCGGCACAGTCGAGGCAGTTCGCCACGTTCCACCTCCAGGAAGGGACGGTAGAGATCCAGCGGGCCGGCCAGGGTCCCTTCGCCGCGGCAGCCGAGGGCCAGACCCTCCGCGAGGGCGACGTGATCCGCACCGGTGCCGACGGGCGGGCCGAGATCGAGTACTTCGACGGCAGCATCACCCGGCTGGACTACAACACCACCTTCACCATCGTGGCCCTGGAGGAGGAGGCCGAGACCGGCGGCACCATCATCGAGGCCGACCAGGCCTCCGGCGGCACGTTCAGCCGGGTGGTGGAGCTGTCGGGCTCCGACAGTCGGTTCGAGACCAGCACCCCCACCGCGGTGGCCTCGGTCCGGGGCACCGACTACTTCGTGCTCTTCAATCCCGACCAGACCCAGATCATCGGCGTCATCGAGGGCGTGGTCCAGGTGGGCGGCTCGGTCGGGGACGACGTCGACCTGACGGCCTTGCGCGGCGTGGACGTCTCGACCTCCGGCGAGCTGGGCGAGCCGTACGACCTCCCACCGGAGCTCCTCAACAGCGACTTCCTTCGGTGGAACCTGTGCGAGCGCGACTTCCTGGAATCGGTGTGCGCCGAGGTCGAGCCGAAGGTCCAGAAGAAGAAGGAGAAGAAGGAAGAGGAGCCGCCGCCTCCGCCGCCCCAGGCGCCCGAGGTCCTGCCCGTGACGTACCCGCCACCCGAGGTGGCCCCGACGGTGATCCAGGCCGGTCGGCCCGGCGAAGCCGCGGCCGCCGGCGCGGCCCCGCTGGCGTTCACCGGGCTCCGACTGACGGTGTGGGTGGCCATCGCGGTTGCCCTGGCCCTGTCCGGGCTGGGCCTGTATGTGGTGGGCCGCAGGCGCGGCTCCGCAGCGTCAGACGGGTCCTAGCCGGGGTCGCTTCCGCCGGCGGACCGTCGAGCCCACCACCATCCCGGCAGACAGGAGCACCAGGTTCTTCACCACGAACTCCCCCTCCACGGTCAGGAGGAGGGGATTTCCTCGCTGGAACGCGACCTCCGGCAGGACGATCAGTACCAGGAACGTGCCCAGCATCTGGAGCCAGAACAGCGCCAGGATGGTTCGGAGGGCGCGGCCCGCGAGCAGGCCGATCCCGATGATGACTTCCACCCCGCCCAGGACGGGCACGAACCAGGACGGATCCACCCAGTACACGGTCCGGGCGACGAGATCGGCCACCGGACTGATCTGGAAGATCTTTAGCGCCCCGAACCAGACGAAGACGAGGCCCAGGGAGACCCGAAGCGCGGTGATTCCCCACCGCTCCAGGAATGCCACGATCCGACGGTCCAGCCGATCGACCGCGCCCGGCAGCTCGGGGGCGGCGTCGTGATCGGGCGTGGCGCTCACCTCGTCTTCAGCGTATCGCCTCTCCGCCGGATCAGTACATTCCGTGCCGGTAGGCCAGGCTGATCCTGGGACCAGCCCGGGCCACCTTGGGGACGCTGTGCTTCCAGCTCCGCTGGGTCTGACCCCCGGTCACCAGGAGGTCGCCCCGACCGAGGAGGAACGCCGTGGACCTGCCGCCCCCCTTGGGGCGGAGGAGGAATCTACGAGGCTCCCCGAGGGAGACCAGGGCCACGATCGGCTCGGGGATCTCCTTGGGGATCCGGTCGGCGTGCCACGCGACGCTGTCCCGGCCGTCTCGGTACAGGTTGAACCCAACAGAGTCGAAGGCCCGCTCGTACCGATCCGAGAGAACGTTCCTGATCTCCTCGAGGATCGGCGGCTCGAGCGGCTGGCCCGAGTCGAGGCTCCACGGAGCGGTGAGCCTCGGTTCCGTGACCCTCTGGTCGTACATCCTCCGGGAACGCTGTTCCCAGCGCCTCGCCGTCAGGATCTCCTCGAACAGGACATCGGCCCCCGAGACCCAGCCGGGAGCGTGGTCGACCCATGCCTGCTCATCGAGGTGGATCCGTCGAAGCCCGGAGAAGGAGCCGTCGATCCCCAGGGGGTCCAGGGCGAAGAGCGACGGCTGCCAGACGAGGCCGGGGGAAGACGGCATCGACACCAACTGTACGCCGAGCACCGATGCAGACACTTCGACGTCCTGTCACCTAACCTTGCAGCCCTGCGCCCGCGGGGATCTGCTGCGGGGCAGCACGGCGAAACAGCCAGGCCGATCCGACAAACAGCGCCACGAAGAACCCGTTCAGGGCCACGATCTGTAGCGGCCCGCTCCCCGGGGAGCCCAACCTGAGGATCAGCGCGATCACGGC
>CALAEC010000221.1 GCA_937890785.1 uncultured Actinomycetes bacterium | reverse complement strand
GGACCTGCTCCAGTTCGATCTCTGATCCGTCGAGTTCGGCGAACAGCCGCTCGCCCTCCTCGAACCGGACGTCTGCCTCTGTCGTCTCTTGGGGTGGGAAGGAGACCTGTAAGGATCAGGCGCTGGTCCGCCCCTATGTGAACAGAGGCCGGATGTGCGCGTGGACACGAGCCCACACGGCGAGCTGGAGCGCTTGTACCGAGACCAGCGGGACCGGATGTGGCTGGCCGTGCTCGCCTTCAGCGGAGACCCGGAGGTGGCCAGCGACGCTGTGGCCGAGGCGTTCACCCAGGCCCTGGGGCGAGGAGCGGCGATCCGTTCACCCGAGCGGTGGATCTGGCGCACGGTCTTCCGGATCGCCGCGGGGGAGCTCAAGGAGCGAAGACGGCATAGTGCCGACCGCCCCGAGGAGGCGTACGAGATGGATGAGCTGGCCCGGGATCTGATCGGGGCGCTCGCCAGGCTGTCCCAGAAGCAGCGGGCCGCGGTGGTGCTCCATCACGCCGCAGGCTATCCGGCGAAGGAGATCGCCCGGATGATCGGCTCGACGACGCCCGGCGTGCACGTCCTCCTGAGCCGGGCCAGGAAGCGCCTCCGCGGGCTCCTGGAGGCCTACGATGCCTAGCCTCGACGATCACTTCCAGGCCCTCTCGAAGGTCCGGCCGCCAGAGGCCTGGCCCGAGCTCGGCGAGCGGATGCCCGGACTCCCCGCACGGCCGCCGCCCGCGCTCGGCCGACGGCTGGGGGTGGCGGCGCTGGTGCTGACCGTGGCCGCGGGTGGGCTGGTGTTCGCCGTTCGCGCCTTCCGAACAGAGCGGCCGTCACCGCGGCCAGCGTCGACCGTGGAGAACGGCCTGATCGCCTTTTCGCGGGGAGGCCGCGAGGCCGGCCTGTACGTGATGAACCCCGACGGGACGGGGGTCAGATCGCTTACCTCCAAAGCCGTCGACACCGACGCGACCTGGTCCCCGGATGGATCCAGGATCGCCTTCGTCCGAGGCTTCGCCGACGAGGACGCCGGCATCTACGTGATGGATGCCGATGGTTCCGGGGTTCACCGTCTCACCGACGGCGGAGGCCTCATCGACTTCGAGGACGTCGGCCCCTCGTGGTCCCCTGAGGGGACGATGCTCTCCTTTGCTCGTGGGGGGCGGGAACCGGGCGCCGAGACAGGTGACTCCGACATCTACGTGATGAACGTGGATGGGACGGATCTCGTGCGGCTCACCGAGAGCCCGGTCATAGAGTCCGAGCCCACCTGGTCACCCGACGGGACTCGGATCGCGTTCGAGGGATACGACCTCGCGTCGGGCGGGCAGCCGCCGTCACGGGTCCGCCTCTACGTCATGAACGCGGACGGCATGGGGATCAGGGAGGTCGGCCCGGAGGACGTGCAGGGTCCGGCGTGGTCGCCGGACGGCTCCGAGATCGCCTACGTGGATACGGAGACCGGCTCGATCATGGCGGTCCGCCCCGATGGGACCGAGCCGCGCCTGATCGTCGACGTGGCCCAGCTCGTGGGAGGCGTCCACCTCGTCTCCGACGTCGCGTGGTCTCCTGATGGGAGCAAGCTCGCGTTCATGGCCGGCCCGGACTCCGACGACACGCACATCTACATCGTGAACCGGGACGGCAGCGGCGCCACGCAGCTGACCGACGACCAGGCGCCCGACTTCTCGCCATCCTGGCAGTCGGTTCCAGCAGGTCAGGACGCTTCGATGAGCGAGGACCACGTCTATCTGGCCCCGTACCTCCGGGGCGGCGTCGGCTGGGACACGCGCACCTCCGAGCCCGCCCGAGCCGGCGATGCCACCTGGGCCTGGGCCTCGACGATCCCCCTCCGACATGAGCACGAGGCAGTGGCCATCCCGGCAAGAACGATCGCCGCCCTCCCGCCCGACGGCATCGCGATCACGGCCCTGACCGTGATGTCCGGCTACGACCTCTCCCTAGGACCGTTCCCCTTCGACCTGTCGGGGTTGTCACTTGCCGACGCCAGGCTGCGGGGGCCGCAGGAGGAGGAGCCTGCAGGCGATTACGCGGTCCTCGAGCAGTACGTCGAGCCCGTCCTGATCCGCGTCTACTTCGGGACCTCATCCCCGTCGGACCGGCAGATCGACCGAGCCCAGCAGGAGCTCGACACGCTCCAGCTCCCGCCGATCTGCCCTGTGCCCGCCCGGGGTGGCTACGGTGTTGAGATGAGCACGGATAGTGGCACGCCGGGCGATCGCGTGATGGTCTCCGGGCCGATGCCGTTCCAGGGCGAAGATGGCTCCTACGATACGAACCACGAAACCCGGACGATCGTGTGGTGGAATGCCTCCGGCGACGAGTGGCCCTACCTCTCGTCATTCTCGGAGGTCCAGCCCTCGCCCGCCGTTGACGGCTCGCCGCTGCTTCGTCTCGGGGAGAGTGGGGGTGACAACTGCACGTTTGCCGTGTCCTTCACCATCCCGGTTGTCCCGCCGGGGACCTACCCGATCGTCGTTCTGCGGGAGGGGGGCCGGTGGTCGGCGATCGCGGCCTCGCTCGTCTTTCACGTGCGCTAACAATTCTTCGCCGTGAGCTGGGCAAGGATAATCATCGTGCTTCGTCTGCCGAACCTGATGGCCAGGGTTCGGCTGGCCCGGGACCTGCAGGCGTTCATCCGCGTCCACTTCCAATTCTCCGCCCACCGCGTTGGGCTCCTTGCTGCTCTGTCGTCACCCTCGACGCGCGAGGAGCTCATGCTCTCCCGTGACTCCACGATTCCTCCACGAGTCCAAGCACAATGGACTCCACGATTTCTCGAGGATTCCTCCCCGCCTACCGGCCCGGGGACATAGTCCCGGCTCACGACTCGGTTGTCTCGCCGAGACGCTCTTCTGGCGCAGTCCGCTCGCCGCCCTTGTCGCCCGTGTTCGGGGTCCCAAACGGCTCGATC
>CALAEC010000220.1 GCA_937890785.1 uncultured Actinomycetes bacterium | reverse complement strand
GTCAGCGCGGCCGCGCCAGGCGTTCCAGCACCGAGCGGGCTTCGTTCGCCACCTCGGCGACGATGTCACCGGCGGGCTGGATCTCCGAGATGAGCCCAACGCTCTGGCCGGCGTAGAGGGCAAGCGCCTCGACCGCCCCGGTCATCTCGGGCAGCGGGATCACGTCCGAGTAGCGTTCTACCGCTCCACCGTCCGCGAAGTGAGCGACCGCCTCTCCCTCGCCGGGGCGGCCACCCGGTTCCGGGCGGCCGGCGGCCTCCCAACGCTCGACGGTCGAGTTGCGCAGCGTTCGATGGGGAGCGTCGGGCCATCCGAGATCGAACAGGTGGGAGTAGAGGGTGTCGGTTTCCGCGGCCTGGCGGACCCGATGCTTGTAGAGGTCGTGCACCGCCGCTTCCCGGCTCGCCAGGAACCTCGTGCCCATCCATACCCCGGCGGCGCCCAGCGCCAGCGCGGCAGCCAAGCCCCGACCGTCGGCGAAGCCGCCCGCGGCCACCGTCGGCGTCGGAGAGACCGCGTCGACGACCGCGGGAACGAGGGGGAGGGTGGCGACGGTCCCCCAGATATGTCCGCCGGCCTCCCACCCCTGGGCGACGACGGCGTCGACACCTGCGTCCACGGCTCGCTTCGCCTCAGCGACGCTGGCGATCGTGTGCAGCACGGTCGCTCCGGCCGCGTGGGCCGCGTCGGTGTACCGGTCTGGCGGGCCCCAGAAGAACGAGACGATCCGCACGTCCTCCTCGAGGCAGACCGCCAGCCTGGCGTCCTGGGGCCACGCGAGCCCCAGGTTCACCCCGAAGGGGCGGTCGGTCCGTTCCCGGGTCTCCCGGATCATCGGGCGGATCTCATCCGGATCGCGCCAGCTCAAAGCCAGCATCCCCAGCCCGCCCGCATTCGAGACCGCTGCGGCGAGCGCGGGATTGGTGGCGCTGCCGATCGGCGCCTGGATGATCGGCACCTCGATCCCCAGCAGCGAGCACAACGGCGTCTGGAGCGCGGGGGCGTGAGCCTCAGGAGGCGATGTCATGGAGATAGTCTCCCTCAGCGGGGACCTCTGGATGAACGGAGAGCGGGCAGATGTCGTGGTCGTGGGAGGCGGGGCCATCGGGCTGGCCGTGGCTCGAGCCCTGGCCGCGGCGGGAGTCGAGCGCACCGTCGTGCTGGACATGGAGCCGGCCGTGGGGCAGGGCTCCACGGCGAGAGCGAACGGCGGGGTGCGGGCCCAGTTCACCACGCCGATCAACGTGGCCTTCTCCACGTACTCGATCGCGGAGTTCGAGCGGCTCGCTCGTGAACACGGCGATCTCCTCGGGTTCCACCAGGTCGGTTACCTGTTCGTCACGGCGATCGAGGATGGCGAGGCACAGCTCCGGGCCGCCATGGACCTCCAGCGCTCCCTCGGCGTCGACACCGAATGGCTGACGCCCGAGGAGATCGGCCGGAAGGCGCCGCTCCTCCGGCTCGATGGGCTCCGGGGCGGCACGTTCCACGCCCGGGACGGTTTCCTCGACCCGCACGGCGCCGTTCAGGCGTTCCGAGCGGAGTGCCCGCCGGACCGCGTCAGCATCCGGACCGGCGACGAGGTCACCGGCCTGCGACCGCGCGGGCGCTCGATCGTGGTGGCCACCACCGGCGGCGACCTCGAGGCGGACTGGGTGGTGGACGCGGCCGGCCCCCACGCGGGAGAGGTCGCGGCGATGCTCGGCGTCGATATCCCCGTGCAACCTGTGCGCCGCAACCTCGCGTTCGTGCGGGTCTCCGACGAGCCGCCCGGCCTGATCCCCATGTGCATCGACGCCGACACCGGCGTGCTGGTTCGCCGCGAGCTCGGCGGCGGATACCTGATCGCGTACTCGAACCCCGACGACCCGCCGGGGTGGGACACCTCGCTCGACCCCCGGTTCCTCGAGGACCTCAGCCGGCTGATCGGCAACCGGTTTCCCACGCTCCGAGACGTCCCCATCGATCCGCGGCAGTGCTGGGCCGGCCTGTACCCGGAGACCCCCGACCACCACGCCATCGTCGGCCCGGCCGAGGAGCACGAGCGGTTCATCGTGTGCGCGGGTTTCGGCGGGCACGGGCTGATGCACGCCCCGGCCGCCGGCACGGCCGTGGCCGAGCTGATCACCGAGGGCCGATGCTCGACGTTCGACCTCCACCCCCTCCGTGCGTCGAGGTTCCGAGAAGGCGATCTGGTGATCGAGTCGGCGGTCCTGTAACGCTTCAGCCGTCCCGGCCGGACGGCAGGAGCCGCCGGGCCGTGAGCAGGCGCTGCACCGTGGTCACCATGCCGAGGACCGTCAGCGCCGACAGGACGGGCAGCAGGGCCCCCGGGATCGTCAGGCCGAGGATCAGACCGACGTAGCGCTCCAGCCGCTGCACGGTCCCCTCGGTCATGCCGAGGCCGGCGGCCTCGGCCTCGGCCCGGAGGTGGCTCACCAGCAGCGAGACCACCAGCGCCGCCAGGGCCATGGCCGCGGTCAGCTCGTTGCCGTGGATGGCCAGCTCGGCCAGGAAGATCGCCCCGAACACGATCCCGTCCGAGACGCGGTCGACGGCCGCATCGAGCAGCGCCCCCTTGCGGCTCTCCTCGCCCCGGAGCCGGGCCACCCCGCCGTCGAAGATGTCGAGTAGCCCGGCCACCAGGAGGAGGAACCCCGGGACGAGCCGCCGGCCGGTCAGCAAGAACGCCGCGGCCGCGCCATTCGTCACCAGGGAGAGCGCGGTCAGCATCCAGGGCTCGAACCCCGCGCGGTACAGGCCGCTCAGCACGAACCGGTACGGCCACTGGAACACCCACCGGAACAGCGGGCCGATCAGGCTGGGGTTCTCCCGCGGCGCGGGGAGGTCGCGCAACCGGGGAGCGGGCCGGCGGCTGGTCACGGCCTGAGTATCCCGAGGCCGTCCCGGCCGGGCAACCGACGTACGATGCTCGCCGTGCCGCCGGCCATCCCCGTCGAGGCGTCCCTCGAGCCGGACGTCCAGGAGGCGGTCGATGCGCGGCTCCGGCGGATGGACGACGAGGGGATCGTCGCCCGCATCTGGGGTCGAGACCACACCGTGTGGCGCCCGGACTCGACCGAGATCGCCGACCGCCTCGGCTGGCTCACCGCGCCGCACGCGTCGCGCGCATTGGTCCCCGAGCTCCTCGCCTTGGCGCAAGGGGCAGCGGCCGAGGGCCTGACCCACGCCGTGCTGATGGGGATGGGCGGCTCGAGCCTCGCTCCCGAGGTGCTCCGCACCTCGTTCGGCGTGGCGCCGGGCGGGCTCGATCTCCGGGTTCTCGACAGCACCCATCCGGCCGCGATCGCGGCCGTCGAGGACCAGGTGCCGCTCGGCCGCGCGCTGTTCGTGGTGTCCAGCAAGTCGGGGACCACGGTCGAGACCCGCTCCCACATGGCGTACTTCCTCGATCGGACCGGGGACCCTCGGCGGTTCGTCGCGGTGACCGATCCCGGCACCCCGCTGGAGGCCGAGGCCGAAGCGGCCGGGTTCCGGGCGGTGGTGCGGGCCGCGCCCGATGTCGGCGGCCGATACTCCGCGCTGACCGCGTTCGGGCTCCTCCCGGCGGCGCTGATCGGCGCCGACGTCGAGGCACTGCTTCGGTCGGGGGCCGACGCCGCCGCGGCCTGCGGGGGGTCGGTTGGGATCCACGCCAACCCCGGCGCCGTGGTGGGAGCCATCCTCGGCGAGGCCGTCGGGGTCGCCGGTCGAGACAAGCTGACACTCCGGATCGCCGAGCCCGTGGGCTCGCTGGGCGCCTGGATCGAGCAGCTGCTGGCCGAGTCGACGGGGAAGGACGGTACCGGGATCGTCCCGGTGGCCGACGAGCCCGGCCTCGCGACGACCGCCGACGACCGCTTGTTCCTGTCGCTCGGCGAGGAGACCCCCCCAGAGCCCTGGGTGCGCCTCCCGCTGGGCGCTCCCGAGGACCTCGGGGCGGCCTTCTTCGTCCTCGAGTTCGCCACGGCGGTTGCCGGGCACGTCCTCGGCATCCATCCGTTCGACCAGCCCGACGTCCAGGCCGCCAAGGACCGGACCCAGGAGGCGCTGGCCTCCGGCGAGATCAAGGCCGAGCCGCCCGTTTCCCTCGAGGAGCTTCTCGGCCAGGTCCGGCCCGGAGATTACGTGGCCATCCAGGCGTTCGTCGGCCCGGACCCCTCGTTGCGCGCCGCCCTGCAGCGGGCCCGAGGCCGGATCGGTGAGCAGCTCAGCGTGCCCACCACCCTCGGATATGGTCCCCGGTACCTGCACTCGACCGGGCAGCTGCACAAGGGAGGGCCGAACTCCGGCGTGTTCGTCCAGGTGGTCGAGGAACCCCGGGAGGACCGGCAGATCCCCGGACGGTCGTTCACGTTCGGTCGGCTCATGGACGCGCAGGCGGCCGGGGACCTCGCGGCCCTGCGGGTGCGAGGTCGGCGGGCCGGTCGCGTGCCGCTGGACGCGCTGGTCGAGGCGGGAGACCGAGGCTAGGCTGGCGGGCGCACGCGAGACGAAAGGAGCTCGGATGGCGGAGTTCATCACGGTCGGGCGGCCCGACGAGGTGCCGGAGGGGGAGATGCGGCAGTTCCAGGTCGGCGGCGAGGACGTGGCCGTGGCCAACGTGGACGGCGAGCTCCACGCCTTCAGCGACGTCTGCACACACCGGCAGTGCTCGCTGGCCGAGGGCGACCTAGAGGGAACCACGGTGACCTGCATGTGCCACGGCAGCGAGTTCGACGTCACCACCGGCGACGTGTTGGGAGGCCCGGCCACCGAACCCGTGCAGACCTTCGACATCGCCGTCGAGGGCGACGAGCTGAAGATCGGGATCTGACGCCATGCGGCTCGGGATGGTCGGCCTCGGTCGGATGGGCGGCAACATGTCGATCCGCCTGGGCCGGCACGGTCACGACGTGGTCGGCCACGCCAGGGGAGAGAAAAGCCGGCGGGCCGCGGCGGCCAGCGGAACCGAGGTCACGGACTCCCTGGGCGCGCTCGTCTCGGCGCTGCAGCCACCCCGGGCCGTGTGGCTGATGATCCCCGCCGGCGACCCGACCGAGCAGACCGTGGCCGCGCTCGGCGACCTCCTCGAGCCCGGCGACCTCGTCGTCGACGGCGGCAACTCAAACTTCACCGACTCGGTCCGGCGCGCCGCGTTGCTGGCCGAGCGTGGGGTGGCCTTCGTCGACGCCGGTGTCTCGGGCGGCATCTGGGGGTTGGAGGAGGGGTACTGCCTGATGCTCGGCGGTCCCGCCGAGGCCGTTGACCGGCTCCGCCCCGCCCTCGACGCTCTGGCTCCCGAGGGAGGCTGGGCCCACGTCGGTCCGTCCGGGGCCGGGCACTTCGTGAAGATGGTCCACAACGGGATCGAGTACGGCCTGCTCCAGGCGTACGGCGAAGGGTTCGAGATCCTCCGGTCGTCGGTGTACGACCTCGACCTGCGGCAGGTGGCCGACGTGTGGCGGAACGGGAGCGTGGTGCGATCGTGGCTCCTCGACCTGCTGGCCCGGGCGCTGGAGAAGGATCCGGGCCTGGAGACCGTGGCCGGCTACGTCGAGGACTCCGGCGAGGGCCGGTGGACGGTGCTGACCGCGATGGACCAGGACGTGCCCGCGCCGATCACCGCGCTGTCCCTGTTCGCCCGGTTCGCGTCCCGCCAGGACGAGTCTTTCTCGGCGAAGGTGATCGCCGCGCTCCGTCGGGAGTTCGGTGGTCACGCCGTCCGCCCCGACACCGAGTGACGTGGCCGCGAAGCTGACGCCCCCGGAGCCCCAGGCCATCGTGGTGTTCGGGGCCACGGGGGACCTGACCCGCCGCAAGCTCCTCCCGGCGCTCTATCACCTCTACCTCGAGGGGCTGCTCCCGCCGCGGTTCGCCATCGTCGGCTACTCGCGTCGGGAGCTGTCCGACGACGATTTTCGGAAGCTCGCGCACGACGCGTGCATGGAGTTCGGCCGGTGCCGCATGGATCGGCAGGAATGGGACGCCTTCGCGGCGGGTCTGTCGTACGTGCAGGGTGACTACATGGGCGCCGGCGCCCTGGCCCCGCTCCGGACGAAGCTCGAGGAGCTGGACCGGGAGCGGGGGACCGAGGGCCGGCGGTTCTATTACGCCGCCGTCCCGCCCGACACCTTCGACCACGTGGTCACCCGGCTCGAAGAGGAGTCGATGACCGGGGACGCCCGGTTGGTGATCGAGAAGCCGTTCGGCTCGGACCTGGAAAGCGCCAGGGAGCTGAACGCGATCCTGTCTCGTGGGTTCGACGAGTCCCAGATCTTCCGGATCGACCACTACCTCGGAAAGGAAACGGTCCAGAACATCTTGGTGCTCCGGTTCGCCAACGCCCTGTTCGAGCCGGTGTGGAACCGGCGGTACGTCGACCACGTCGAGCTCACGGTGGCCGAGGACATCGGGATCGAGGGCCGGGGGCGCTTCTATGAGCGCACCGGAGCGATCCGCGACATGGTCCAGACTCACCTGTTCCACGTCCTCACGTTCCTGACCATGGAGCCACCGGTCGCGTTCGAGCCGGAGGACCTGCGCACCGAGATCGTCAAGGTGCTGCGGTCGATGCGGCCGGTCCGGCCGGAGGCCGTGGTTCTCGGCCAGTACGAGGGCTACACGGAGGAGTCCGACGTCGATCCGGCGTCGACCGTGGAGACCTTCGCCGCCCTCCGCGTGGAGATCGAGAACTGGCGGTGGGCGGGCGTCCCGTTCTTCCTCCGCACCGGCAAGCGGCTCCCACGCCGTGTCGCCGAGGCCCACGTGGTGTTCCGCGACGTCCCCCACGAGGTGTTCGAGTCCATCGGAGCGCCGGAGATCCCGCCGAACTCGCTGTCGCTTCGGATCCAGCCTGACGAGGGGATCTCGCTGTCGATCACCGTCCAGCGGCCGGGATTCGGCATCGAGCTCGACGTGGCCGCGCTGGACCTCGACTTCGGCCAGGCGTTCGGTGGGCTCGAGCTCGTCGAGGCCTACGAGCACCTCCTCCTCGAGGCGATGCACGGCGACCAGACCATGTTCGTCCGCCAGGAAGCGGTGGAGCGCTCCTGGGAGGTGGTCGAGCCGCTGATCGACCAGCAGCTTTCGCCGAGTCCCTACCGGCCAGGATCGTGGGGGCCGGCCGAGGCCGACGCGCTCATCGCTCCGCGTCGGTGGATGACCACGTAGCGGGCTCGGTAGGGTCCCACCGAACGACGTGAAGGAGGAGGACCGATGGCCAGGGAGATCGACTGGCAGCTGTTCGAGAAGGCCGCGGAC
>CALAEC010000219.1 GCA_937890785.1 uncultured Actinomycetes bacterium | reverse complement strand
TTCGAGGCCTTCCGCTGGGGCGTGGCCATGGCCACCTCGAGCTCCTTCGACGAGGGGAGGAACTCGTGGAGGGGCGGGTCCAGGAGGCGGATCGTCACCGGCAGGCCGTTCATCGCCTTGAAGATGGCCTCGAAGTCCTTCCGCTGGCCCGCCAGCAGCTTCTTGAGCCCGTCGAAGTACGGCTTCACGTCGGGCGCCTGGAGCCGCTTCTTGGCCTCACGGACCCGCTGGTCGGCGGCCTTGCGGTCCTTGGCCCTGGCGGCGGCCGCCTCCTGCTCGGCCTCGGCCAGCGCGAGCTGGGCCGCCCGCGCCGCCGGTGCCGACAGGATCACCTGGCGGAACGTGGGCAGCCGCGGGTCGCCCGGCGTGCCGAACATGTGCTCGGTGCGGCACAGGCCGATGCCCTCGGCTCCGAACTGGCGGGCCTGGCCGGCCGACGGCCCGTCGTCGGCGTTCGCCCGGACGCGGAGCTGACGGATGGTGTCGGCCCAGCCGAGCAGCGTCTCGAAGTCGCCGGACAGCTTGGGCTCGACCAGCGGCACCTCGCCCAGGACCACCCGGCCCGTGGTCCCGTCGATCGAGATGACGTCCCCTTCCTTCACCCGGGTGCCGTTCACGGAGAACTCGCGCTTGGCGTAGTCGATCTTCAGCGCCTCGGCCCCGCACACGGCGGGCTTGCCCATCCCCCGGGCCACCACCGCGGCGTGCGACGTCTTCCCGCCGTGGGAAGTCAGGATGCCTCGGGCAGCGATCATCCCGTGGAGGTCGTCGGGGTTCGTCTCCCTGCGGACCAGCACCACGGCCTCGCCGTTCTCCCCCCGCTCGGCGGCGGTGTCGGCGTCGAACACCACCGCGCCCACCGCGGCCCCCGGCGAGGCGTTCAGGCCCTTGGCCAGCACCTCGACGTCGGCCTTGGGGTCGAACTGGGGGTGGAGGAGCTGGTCGAGATGATCGGGCTCGACCCGCAGGACGGCCTGGTCCCGCTTGATCAGCCCCTCGTTGGCCATGTCCACGGCCATCTTCACGGCGGCCGCGCCCGTTCGCTTCCCCACCCGGGTCTGGAGCATCCACAGCTTCCGCTTCTCGATCGTGAACTCGATGTCGCACATGTCGCGGTAGTGGCGCTCCAGCCGCTTCATGATCTCGAGCAGCTCCCGGTACGCCTCGGGGTTCAGCCGGCGGAGCTCGTGGAGCGGCAGGGTGTTGCGGATCCCGGCCACCACGTCCTCGCCCTGGGCGTTCGGCAGGTAGTCTCCGTACACGCCCTTCTCCCCCGTCGCCGGGTCCCGGGTGAACGCCACGCCGGTGCCGGAGTCGTCGCCGAGGTTCCCGAACACCATGGCCACCACGTTCACCGCGGTGCCGAGGTCGTCGGGGATCGAGTACTGCCGCCGGTACACCTTGGCCCGCTCGTTGTTCCACGACCGGAACACGGCCTCGATGGCCATCCGGAGCTGCTCCTTGGGGTCCGTGGGGAACAGCCGCCCCGCGTGCTCCCGGATGATGGTCTTGAACCGTTCGACCAGGTCCATCAGGTCGATCGCGGTGAGGTCGGTGTCCTTGGCCTCGGGGCCCTTCCGGGCCTTGGCCCGGTCGAGCTCGTCCTCGAACGCCTCGCCGGGCACGTCCATGACGATCTTCCCGAACATCTGGATGAACCGGCGGTACGAGTCGAAGGCGAACCGGTCCGAGGCGGCCTGCCGGGCCAGCCCCAGCACCGACCGGTCGTTCAGGCCGAGGTTCAGGACGGTGTCCATCATCCCCGGCATCGAGTACTTGGCCCCGGAGCGGACCGAGACGAGGAGCGGGTTCTCGATGTCGCCCAGGCGGCGACCCATAGCCGACTCCAGGCCTCGCAGATGGCCGTCGACCTCGTCCAGGAGGCCCTCGGGGAACCCGCCGGTCCCGAGGTAGGCGTTGCAGGCCTGGGTGCTGATGGTGAACCCGGCGGGCACCGGCAGGCCCAGGTTCGTCATCTCCGCGAGATTGGCCCCCTTGCCGCCCAGGAGGTCCTTCATGTCCTTGTTGCCCTCGCTGAAGTCGTAGACGTACTTGGTCTTGGCTGCCATGCGACCTCCTCGCGCTAACTGTAACGCGGTCCCGGGCCGGGGTCTGGTCGGGCTCGGCTCCGCAACGATTTCCGTTGCGGTATACTCGTGGCGTGTCGGAGGGAGGTGGGACGCTGTGCCCGTGCCGGTCCGAGAGAAGCTGAGGGCGATCAGGGACGACCTGGGGAGCCAGGCCCGGGTGGCCCGGGCGCTGGGGGTGAGCCCGTCCCGGGTCAGCCGGTGGCTGAAGACCGAGGACCCCGACCCCGAGAACCGCCGCAAGGTAGAAGCCCTGGAGTTCGTCCTGGCCTACCTGGTCTCGTTCCTCCACCCGGACGTCGCCGTGGACTGGCTCAACGGCCACAACGCGTTCCTGCGGAACTTCCGGCCCATCGACTACCTGGCCAGGGGGCGGATCGAGCAGGTCATCCAAGCGGCCCGAGCATTCAAGGCCGGCTCCTTCCACTGAGCGTGCTCTTCCGGGTCTTCCCCCGCGTCCCGGAGGCACGGGCCGATCATCCCGGAGGGGCGCTGTTCGTGCCCCGCTTCGATCAGGGAGGGGGGCGTCACGATAACCCCGAGAGCTACGGTGCCCTGTACCTCAGCCGCGGCCAGGTGGGCCCGGTCGCGGAACATCTCCGGGCCCTCCAGGCGCGGACCATCCGCGACCGCCACCTGGTCCGGGCCGGGGGTCGTCTGTCGCTGGCCTCTCTGGACGAGGCCGACCTCGGCGACCTCCTCGACCTCGACGAGCCAACGAACCTGGTGGAGCGCTCGCTTCGGCCCTCCGCCGTGGCCACCGCCGACCGCGACATGACCCAGCCGATGGCGCTGGCCATCTACGAGGAGGGCGTCTCCGGGTTCGAGTGGTGGTCGACGATCGAGGCGTCGTGGATCAACGTGACGCTCTTCGAGGATCGCGTGGCCGGACGCCTCGAGGTGATCGGCGAGCCCGATCCGCTCACGCTCGACCACCCCGCGGTGCGCGAGGCGGCCGAGGCGGTCGGCGTGCTCCTCGAGTGAGGGGTTACTCGCCGAGGAAGTAGGTGGCGACGAACCAGTCAGCCCTCCTCGACCCAGTCCCGGGTGAGGTAGCACCAGAACGCCAGGCCGGCGTGGGGCCCGTACCGCCGGAATCGGCGAGCGATCCCCGCGTCCGAGACCGCCCGGCGGGAGCGGCGCAGCCGCGCGTACGTCGGCCGGGTCCACGAGTCGAGGATCAGCCTCCCGTACCGCCCGAGCGTCAGCATCACGTGGGCGGCGGCGTACGGCCCCAGGCCCGGGAGGGCCAGCAGTCGTTCCTCCACGTCCTCGTCGGGCAGCGCCGGCTCGCGCAGGGCCTCGAGATCGACCGTCCCATCGGCCACCATCTGCGCCAGTGAGCGCAGGTACGGACCCCGGTAGCCGGCCCGGGCGACGTCCCGGTAGAAGGTCGGGTCGGCCTGCGCCATGGCCTCGGGCGTGGGGAACGCGCGGCCCCGCCATCCCTCGGCAAGGGCCCCGGCGGCCGGCTCGCCGAGGTGCTCCACGAGGGCCGTGACCATCTTCGTGGTCAGCGACCACGAGCAGTTCGTGGTGCAGACGGTCTTCACGACGTCCTCGAACACCGTGGGGGCGTGGACCATCCGGCCGGCGCCAGTGGTCACCCAGGCCAGTTCCGGATCGGTAGCGGCCACCGCGTAGAAGCCCGAGAGGTCCTCCTCGAGGTTGAGGATGCGGCGCAGGGTTTCGGTGAGTGAGGCGATGGCCCGGCCGCCGGGGGCTCGCCCACGGACCTCGACGCGTGCCCGGCCGGGCCGCCCGGCGCCGATGTGCACGGTGCGAGGCCGGCCTCCCGGAACCGGCACCGTGACCTCAAGCGTGCCGGCGACTTCGTCGAGGAGCATCGGCGGGAGAGAGGCCGTGCCGTGCGAGGCCAGCGTCCGTCGGAGGTCAACGGGCTCCCCGGCCGGGCCCCGGAGTGGGATGTCGAACGACGTCACCGGCGGAAGGCCAGATCTCCTTCCGGCGCCAACCACGCGGCGACCACGGCCTCGAGGCGTCGGGCCCGGACCATCGGGTCCTCGGCCATCAGCCGGCGGGCCTCCTCGCGAGGGACGGCGAACACGCAGAATCCTCGGAGCATCTCGTCGTCCTGGTGGGCGAACGGCCCGTTCGCCAGAAGGAGCCCCCGGTCGCGGAGACCGTCGAGGTGGGCCAGGTGGAGCTCCTGGAGCTCATCCAGCTCTTCCTCGGTGAAGCTCGGCGCGTCGGCGGGCCGGCGGAGCACCACGACGGTGTGCTCCTCGAGACGGCGGTCAGGCATCCGGCCTGGTCATCTTCTCCGGCCGAACCCATTCGTCGTACTCGGTCTCGGTGACGAAGCCGAGCTCGGTGGCCGCCTCCTTCAGCGTGAGGCCCTCGTGGTGGGCCTTCTTGGCGATCTCGGCGGCCTTGTCGTACCCGATGTGGGGGCTGAGCGCGGTCACGAGCATCAGCGAACGGTCCACGAGCTCGGCGATCCGCTCCCGGTTCGGCTTCAGGCTCTCCACGCAGAACTCTCGGAACGTCCCGCAGGCGTCGGCGAGGATCCCGATCGAATGCAGGACGTTGCGGATGATCACCGGCTTGAACACGTTCAGCTCGAAGTTTCCCTGCGAGCCGGCGACGGTGACCGCCACGTCGTTGCCGAACACCTGGGCGCACACCATGGTCAGGGCCTCGGACTGCGTCGGGTTCACCTTGCCCGGCATGATCGAGGAGCCGGGCTCGTTCTCGGGGAGCTCGAGCTCGCCCAGGCCGGATCTGGGGCCCGAGCCCATCCACCGGATGTCGTTGGCGATCTTCATCAGCGAGACTGCCAGCGTTCGGAACGCCCCGTGCGCGTGCACGAGCGCGTCGTGGGCGGCCAGGGCGGCGAACGGGTTGGAGGCGGCCTTGAACGGCAGCCCGGTCATCTCGGCGATCTGCTGGGCGACCTTCCGCCCGAACCCACGGGGCGAGTTGAGCCCGGTGCCGACCGCCGTCCCCCCGATGGCCAGCTCGTAGAGCCCCGGCAGGGATTCCTCGATCCTCCGGAGATCGTCGTCGAGCTGAGCGGCGTAACCGCCGAACTCCTGGCCGAGCGTCAGCGGGACAGCGTCCTGCAGGTGGGTCCGGCCGATCTTCACGAGGCGGGCGTACTCGTCGGCCTTGGCCCGGAGAGCATCTCGGAGCTGCTCCACCGATGGGAGGAGCCGTTCGTTGATGGCTCGAGCCGCTGCGATGTGCATGGCCGCCGGGAAGGTGTCGTTCGAGGACTGCGACATGTTCACGTCGTCGTTCGGGTGGATGGGCTGCTTCGAACCGAGCGTTCCGCCCGCGATCTCGATCGCCCGGTTCGCGATGACCTCGTTCGCGTTCATGTTCGTCTGGGTGCCCGAGCCGGTCTGCCACACGAAGAGCGGGAAGTGGTCGTCGAGGCCCCCTTCGATGACCTCCTCCGCGGCGGCCACGATCAGGTCGGCCTTCTCCTTGGGGAGCTTCTCGAGCTCCAGGTTCACCAGCGCGCAGGCCTTCTTCAGGATCCCCATGGCCCGCACGATCTCCACGGGCATCCGGTCGTCGCCGATCGAGAAGTGGTGCAGGGACCGCTGGGTCTGCGCTCCCCAGTACCGGTCCGCGGGAACCTCGATCGGCCCCATGCTGTCGGTCTCGGTCCGCGTGCCGGTCACGTCCGTATTCTGACAACTGACGCGGGCCGACACCGAGGATGGGCGTAGAGGCGCGAACCGCGGTCCGCGGCCCGAGGACGGGCTGAAGGAACCCTCATCCGAGCCTCATCTCCGCCTGAGGTTCGACGGTCACGCTGAGGGGAACGAGGTCTGGGAGGTTCGAGGTATGACGAAGCGATCCGTGATGGCGATGGCAGTAGTCGGGCTCCTGGCGGCGGGCTGTGCCCAGCCGGAGACCGAGGTGCGCCCGGTGGAGGCCGGCGGCGGCCAGGATGCCGAGGCCGAGGGCGAGGCGGCGGCCGGCACGCCGACCAGGGTCGACCCCCGGAAGGGCGGGTTCGACGTCGGGTTCGGCGAATACGCGGTAACGCTCGAGGCACCGGCGATCCGGCCCGGCCCGGTGACGTTCGTGGTGCGCAACGGCGGCGCCGAGGTCCACGGGTTCGAGATGGAGCTGGAGGGCGAGGACAGCAGCGGCCCGGGCAGCGGCGACGAGGGGTTCAAGATCGAGCGGCCGACGTTCGGCCCCGGGGAGACGATCCGGGTGCGGCTGGACCTCGCGCCGGGCGTCTACAAGGTGGAGTGCTTCGTGGCCAACCACGACGACCTGGGGATGGAGGCCCTGCTCGAGGTTCGGCCCGACGCCCCGCTGGTCCGCCAGGCCCCGGCGGCCGGCGCGGCCGATGCCGTGGCCATCACCGGGTTCGCCTTCCAGCCGGCCACCCTGCAGGTGCCCGCCGGCACCGAGGTGACGTGGACGAACGAGGATCCCGCGCAGCACACGGTAACCGCCGAGGACGGCTCGTTCGACTCGGGACCGCTGGATCAGGGCGGGACGTTCAGCGCCACCGTGAACGGCTCGGTGGACTACGTGTGCGCCATCCACCCTGAGATGCGGGGGAGGATCGAGGTCGCCTGAGCCCTACGAGGGCGCGTCGGCCAGGCCGCGCCTGGCCAGCTCGCCCTGAAGGTCGAGCCGGCGGGTGCCGAAGCCGCGGGTCTCCCACTCCTCGCGAGGGATCATCCAGAACACCTCGAACTCGATCCCGTCGGGGTCACGCGCGTACAGGCTCAGGCTGGCCCCGTGGTCCGACTCGCCGGTGAGGGCACCGGCCTCCAGGAGCGCCTCCCGGGCCCGGGCCAGGTCCGGGAGGGATTCGACCTCCCACGCCAGGTGGTACAGGCCGATCTGTCCGCGCCGGGGCGGCGGCCCGGCGGCTCCGACCCCGAACAGGCCGAGGTCGTGGTGGTTGTCGCTGCCGTTGGCGCGGAGGAACACGGCCTGGTCGCCCATGGCCTCGACGACCTCGAAGCCGAGGACGTTCCGGTAGAAGTCGCCGGACCTCCGGGCATCGCTGACGTACAGGACGGCGTGGTTCAGCCGCTTGATGGTGAACATGGTCGCCTCGCCTCCTAGCCGAGGTACCCCTCGACGGTCCGCTCGTCGCGCACCGCGGCCTGGTCGGGATCGAGCCCCGCCGAGCGGCGGGCCCGGCGCTGGTGGAGGAGGTCCCAGCACTGATCCAGCGTGACCTCGAGCCGCTTCATCCGCTCTCGCTCGGCGTCGGTGACCTCTCCCCTGGCCTCGCGCTCGAACAGCTCGTGCTCCTCGTGCGCCAGCGCGTTGATCCGGTCGATGACCTTCTGGTCCTCCATGACCGCTCCTCTCTTCGAGGGACTCTTTCCACAGAACCCCGGGGCGTATCCCGGTATTTCAGGGCAGGATGCCGAGCTCGTCGAGCGAACCCCGGAGCTCGGCGGGGTCCCTGTACACCAGGAAGGCGCCTGCTTTGAGCAGCTCCTCCTCCCCGTAGCCGCCGGTCAGCACGCCGACGCTCAGCATGCCGGCGCGACGGGCCGCCAGCAGATCCCACACCGCGTCGCCGACCACGTAGCACCGGTCGGCGGCCAGGCCGACCCGCTCGGCGGCAGCCAGGAACAGATCGGGTTCCGGCTTGGCCCTGGCCACGTGGCCCCGCTCGACGACCACGGCGTCGGCGCCGACGCCGAGGGCCTCGAGGGAGGCGTCGATCTCGGGGCGCCGGCCTGAGGTGGCGATGCCCCAGGGGATACGCGCCTCGGTCAGGTAGCGGAGCAGGTCGACCGCGCCGGGGAGTGGACGGCGCTCCGGCTGGAGCTCACGGAACAGCTCACCGTGCCGGCGCTGGACCGCCTCGACCTCATCGTCGTCGAGGGCCCGGCCCACCTCCCGGGCCACGCCCCGAGCGAACAGCCCGCCACTCATCCCGATCTTCCGATGGATCCGCCAGCCCTCGATGGGCAGCCCGGCCTCGGCCAGCGCCCGATGCCACGCCACCACGTGGGCGTAGACCGTGTCGACGAGCGTGCCGTCGAGATCGAAGATCAGGCCGCGCACG
>CALAEC010000218.1 GCA_937890785.1 uncultured Actinomycetes bacterium | reverse complement strand
GTGTCGTCACCGGCACCGCCCTCGAGCAGGTCGTTCCCGGCGTCGCCGTCGACGACGTCGTCCCCGGCGGCGCCGTCGACATCGTCCGCCCCCGGCCCCCCGCGCAGCACGTTGTCCCCCGCGTCCCCGGTCAGGACGTCATCCCCCGAGCCCCCCAGGACGGCCTCGACGTCGGCCCCGACGTCGTCGCCCTCGCCGACCTCGCCGTCGTCGGCGCCGAGCCCCACGGTCACCTCGAGCGCTCCATCTCGAAGATCGAAGGCAACCACGTCGAAGCCTGTCTCGCCCTGCATGCTGTCACCACCGTTCGAGACCTCACCCTGATCGAATACGTCGTCGCCGCTCCCGGCCATCTCGATGTCCGGGCCTCCGCCCCCGTCCAGCCGGTCGCCGCCGATGCCGCCGTCGAGCTGGTCGCCGTCCCCGCCACCGAACAGCTCGTCGTTGCCGTCGTCCCCCTCGAGCATGTCGATCCCCAGCCCGCCGAACAGGTCGTCGGCCCCGTTCCCGCCGAACACCTGATCATCCCCGTCGCCGCCGGCGAGCTCGTCGCCGGCGGTGCCCCCGGTGATCGTGTCGGCCCCGCCCTGCCCGTCGAGGACGAGCCGGGCCGGGAACGTGGCGTCGCCGCTGAGCACGTCCGCCCCGCCACCGCCCTCCGCCGCGAAGTCCTCCACGCCGCTCGCGGTGACCTCGACGTCGGCGTCGAGCGGCTGGGCGTTATTGAGGACGATTCCGTCGCTCCGGAACAGGAAGTCGTCGGGGCCACCGGTGCCCACGATCGTCAGCCGGTCGGGGAACCCACCGCCCAGGTCGACCGCGAACTCGATCTCGTCGGTGCCGTCGCCCTCTGGGGTGGACAGCCCCGGCTCGAACATCCCCCCGGACAGGTCGATCGTGAACTCGGTGGTGCCGATCGAGGCGTCGGTGGCTTGGATCGTGTCGACGGTGTCGACGGTGGGGTTCCCGCACGGGATCACCGAGGTCGCGTCGCGGACCACGATGTCGAGGCCCTCCCTGACCACCGTGGCCTCGTCCTCGGCCGCCCCCAGCGTGACCTGGACCGTGGCGCCGCTGAACGAGCACGCCACCACGGCCCGGGCCGGGGTGGGCATGCCGAGGACGGTCGCGAGGATGGCCGTCGCGACCGCGCAGCGGCGCCAAGGTCCGATGCCTGGGAATCCCATCGAGGTCCACCCATGACCGCCGTCGGTACGGCGGCGAGGCCTCACCCTATCCGCCGCCCGCGATTCGGTCAACCCTCCCATCTCCGCCTCGCCCCGAGCTGGGCCCAGAGCGCCGCCGCGGCCGCGGGCGGCGGGTATCCCGGTGGTACCCTCTGCCTGCTGTGACGTCCAGGAGGCGTTCGGAGTTCTCCACGCCCTACCGAGGGCGGGAGGGCCAGTGGTCCTGGATCGCGCACCGGGTCACCGGGGTCGGCATCCTGCTCTTCCTGTTCGCCCACATCGTCGACACCGCGCTCCTCGGCTGGGGACCAGACGCGTACAACCGGGTGGTGTCCGTCTATCACCACCCGATCGTTCAGGTCATGGAGCTCGGCCTGGTCGGCGCGGTGATCTACCACGCGCTGAACGGCCTCCGCATCATGGTCATCGACTTCTGGCCGAGCACCGCGGACCACCAGGCCCGGCTGTTCTGGGGGACGATGCTCGTGTTCGTGGCCTCGATGGTTCCCATCACCTGGATCATGGGGTCGCGGATCATCGAGGAGCTGTTCGGCTGATGGCGGTGATCACCGAGCCGCCGCGCGCCGCCGAGCCGGAGTCCGCCCGCCGGGTCGGGTTCGAGCTGTGGGCGTGGCTCTTCATGCGGCTGTCGGGGATCCTGCTGCTGTTCCTGGCGGTCGGCCACGTCCTCATCATGCACGTGTTCGATGCCGGGGTTGCCCGGGTGGACTTCGACTTCGTGGTCGACCGCTGGTCGAGCCCGTTCTGGCGCACCTGGGACTGGATGCTCCTGTCCCTGGCGCTGCTCCATGGCATCAACGGCACCCGGGTGATCGTGCAGGACTACGTCCGCCGGCCGGGGTGGCGGCTGGCCTGGAACTGGACCTTCGCCGTCGTGGGGTTCTCGCTCTTCGTGTTGGGCTCGGTGATCGTGTTCACGTTCGACCCGGCGCAGTTCCGCTGAGCGGATGACGACCACGCACGTGTACGACGCCGTGATCGTCGGCGCCGGGGGTGCCGGCCTGCGGGCCGCCCTGGAAGCCGCGGGCGAGGTCAGCACGGCGGTCATCTCGAAGCTGTACCCGACCCGGTCCCATACCGGCACCGCGCAGGGCGGCATGTGTGCGGCCCTCGGCAACGTCGAGGAGGACTCCCCCGAGTGGCACACGTTCGACACCGTGAAGGGCGGGGACTACGTGGTCGACCAGCCGGCCGCCGAGATCATGTGCCGCGAGGCCATCGACCGGGTCGTGGAGCTGGAGCACTGGGGGTTCCCGTTCAACCGGACCCCCGACGGCCGGATCGACCAGCGCCGGTTCGGCGGCCACACCCGGAATCACGGCGAGGCCCCGGTCCGCCGGGCCTGCTACGCGGCCGACCGCACCGGGCACATGATCCTGCAGACCCTCTACCAGCAGTGCATCAAGCGCGATGTTCGCTTCTTCAACGAGTTCTACG
>CALAEC010000217.1 GCA_937890785.1 uncultured Actinomycetes bacterium | reverse complement strand
CGCTGCGCGAGGCGAGCCGAATCCTCCATCCGCTCCATCCGTCGGTCGCTCGATCAGGAAGACGGTACCAACAGGACGAGGCCGCCGATGGAGGTCTGGACACGGAACGCCCGAGGGGCTGCATCGAACAGCACGAACGCACGACCCCCGGGTTATGAGTTCGTGCGAATTGAGACACTTTAGACTCAAGGATCGGCGCTCACCTTCTTGGGCTCGTGCCTCCAGGCCGAGCGAACGCATTCATCAAGCCGTACCCGATGGTGCGAAGGAGGCGGAGTTCACCGTGCGGGCTTCGGCGGCGCCCGGCTCCACCGCATCGCCTCGTATTCGGCTGCACGGCGGGTCACCGGGCGAGGTCATCCAGCGGTCCGATGGCCGTGGCAACCGACTCCGTCTGCCCGCAGTCGGTTGAGGTGCCCTACTGATCGGCGGTCTGCGTGCGCGGAGAAGCGATTGTGGCGGCACGCACACCGATGATGAGCAGGTACGCGATCATCCATAACTCACCAACGGTTGCGGGGACCGTGAGCGCGTCCGTCAACACGTCGGCATCCGGGAGGAGGTACCTGGTGTAGGCGCTGAGACTGTAGCCCAGGCCGCCGGCGACCAGGATCCACCCGAGGGGACGCGGCATGAAACCCGAGCGCAGTACGAGCCATCCCATGGGAATCAGCCACAGACCGAAGAAGAGGGCGCCCACGCCCCACGCAGCGCCGTTGAGGTCGTACAGCAGGAGCGCGGAGGCGGCCGCGGTCGGGGCCGCACCGTCCAGCGCCACCTCCAGGGCAGTGGCGGAGAAGGCGGTGGCCACGAGAATGGCGGCCGAGTTCATGAACCCGAAGGCCGCCAACGAGCCGGCGGCGAACGTGTTCACGTCCCGGAACAGCTTGAAGAAGTACAGCGCGGCCAGCGACTGAGTGAGCACCACGGTGAGGTCGGCCGCGATGCCCAGACGGGCGAGGCCCTCGTGCTCGATGAGGTTCATGGAGGTGGCGGCGGCATCGCCCGGCTCGACGAGCTGCGAACGGATCAGGACGAACCCCAGGGCACCGGAGATCCCCAGCCCAAGGTAGGCGATCCCTGCCAGGCGGGCTGTCTTCTTCGTGGTGGTCATTGTTCCGGCCGTCCGACCTGGAACATCATTCCCTCGGCCAGGTCCAGGCGTAGTACACGATGGCCGCGAGCAATGCGACCTCGACGGCGCTGCCGAGGATGTAGTAGTTCCACTCGCCGATCGCGCCAGCGATGATGGTGAGCGAATACACGATGCCCAACGCGATGTTGACGATTCGGTTGACTCGTGGTCGCAAGACGAGTGCGAGGAACACCATCAGACTGGGGATGACGACATAGGCGGTGACCCCCAAGAGGAACGCCTGGTTGATGGTGAACCCGCCGACCTCACCAGCCTCGAGGTCCGCCCGGAAGTCACGTCGGTAGAGGCTGAAGAGATCGACGTAAACGAACACGAACAGCATTGACGTCCAAAGCGCCGAGATCTTGATCCTCACGTTCACGAGGGACGGTTCGAGCTTCGTTCCGGCCGTCATGTGTGCCCTTTCGGTTGGTTCATCCGGTGAACCACAAGCCTGAGACAACGATCCTCGTGCCCGGCATCCCTCCGCTCTTCCCACTCTTGGAATCGGCTCAGCAGCTCACACACGGTCTCGACGTAGGGTCAAGGAGCGCTACAGCATCGACCTCGAGATCCCGTTCAGCTTCGCCGCCTGACGCGGGGTATCCCTGACCTTCTACCTGGAATGAGCAGGTGCATCTCCGATCTCCGCTCTTCGGCCGGTCTGCTACCGGTCCGCCTGGGCGTGGATGCCGAGTTCCTGGACGAGTGCTCGCACTCGCTCGCCGATGTCGTCACGGATCGGGCGGACCTGCTCCAGGGGCAGGTCCTTGGGGTCGCCAACCTCCCAGTCGAGATAGCGCTTGCCGGGGAAGATCGGACAGGAGTCCCCACACCCCATCGTGACGATCACGTCGGCGGCCCGGACGACCTCGTCGGTCCAGGGCTTGGGGAACTCGCTCGAGATGTCGATCCCCACCTCGGCCATCGCCTCGACCGCCGACGGGTTGACCACGCTCGCCGGATCCGATCCTCCCGAATACACCTCGACGCCATCGCCCGCGAGGTGCTGCATCC
>CALAEC010000216.1 GCA_937890785.1 uncultured Actinomycetes bacterium | reverse complement strand
GTGCTGGGGGTCCTGCCAGCCGAAGCGGTACCCCTGGTCGAGCTCCTTCAGATCGGGTTTGGCAACCATCTCGCCACCAAGTCTAGACGCGCTCCCGGGAAATATCTACCCACTAGGTCGGATTTCAGCCCGGGACCAGGTCGACGCCCCGGGCCGGGCCGCCGGGGCCCATCTCCAAGACGCCGCAGATCCCCCCCTCCGGGTCGGTGGCCACCAGGAACCGGCCGCCCGGCACCTCGCGGGGCGGCACGATGACCGAGCCGCCGAGCTTGCCGAGCTGCCGCTCGGCTGCATTCAGGTCGGTCACCACGAAGTACGGCATCCAGTTCGGTGGAGTCCCCGGCGGGTCCTCGTCCATGGTCCGCATCCCGCCGATCAGGAGTTCACCCCTGGAGATCGACCAGTAGACCGGCGCGACCTGGTCGAACGACCACCCGAACAGCTCGGTGTAGAAGGCCTCGGCGGCGACGGGATCACGAGTCGAGAGGTCGTTCCACGTCCACGTGCCGGTCTCGTTCACGAGTCGGGCGCCCTGGAAGCCCTCCGCCTGCCACAGGCACACCCTGGCGCCGCCGGCGTCGGTGATGGCGGCCGTCCGTCCGGAGCCGGGGATGTCATGCCGACCCTCCCCCGGGTCGCCTCCGAGCTCACCGACCCGGTTCAGGATCGCGTCGAGGTCATCGACCGCGATGTACGAGTCCCAGCCGTGCGCGGTTCCCTCCCCGTGGGCGTGGAGGCCGGCGACGTCCTTCCCGTCGACGCGAGCGATGAGGTACGGGCCCGGGTCGGGGCTCTCCACCTCCTCGATCGCCCAGCCGAGCAGGCTCCGGTAGAAGGCGCGTGCCCCGTCCAGGTCCTCGGTGCCCAGGTCGACCCAGCAGAACGTGCCCTCCGGGTACCGGCTGATCTCGCCCATCAGCCCGGGACCGCCACGCCGACGAGGCGGCCGATCAGCGAGGCCGCTCCCACACCGACCGTGGCCATGGCCACCAGCTCGAGGCCCGCCATCAGCGGCCGCTCGCCCGTGTATCGGCTCCGCACCGCCCCGGCCACCAGCAGGGCCGCTGCGGTCACCACGAACGAGGCCACCAGCGCCACGAGCCCCTCGGTGAACAGGAACGGCACCACCGGCACGATGCCCCCGGCCAGGAACGACACGAACACCACCGCCGCTGCGCCAAGCGGGCGCCCGAACTGGGCCGACAGCCCCAGCTCCTCGCTCATCATGACCCTGAGCCAGACCTGCGGGTCCGAGGTGATCCGGTCGACCACCCGGTCCAGCAGCTCGCCGTCGAAGCCTCGCTCCCGGTAGATCTGGCGGATCTCCTCCCGCTCCACCTCGGGCTTCTCCCGCATCTCCTCGACCTCCTTGCGGAGCTCGGCCCGGTAGTAGGAGCGGTAGGCCTTGGCGGAGACGTATGCGCCCACGGCCATCGAGATCGCCCCGGCCACGAGACCGGCCAGCCCGGCGATCAGGACCGTTGAGGGCTCCACCTGCGCCCCCGCCACCCCGGCGAGGAGCGTGAGGATCGACACCAGCCCGTCGTTGGCTCCGAGCGTGGCGTCGCGGATCCATTCGCCCTCGATCCGGTGGGACGCGGGCTCCAGCTCGACCTCGTAGTCGGGGCCGAACTGCAGCCGGTCGGGGTGTTCGCGGGCCTCGTGCTCCAGCCGGGCCAGGTCCTTGGGACTCACATCCCGATGGTACCGGTCAGCGCTCCACCGGCGCGCCCACCAGCGAGCCGTACTCGGTCCACGACCCGTCGTAGTTCTTGGCGTTCGGGTACCCGAGCAGCTCGCTGAGCACGAACCAGGTGTGACTGGACCGCTCCCCGACCCGGCAGTAGGAGATCACCTTCGACCCCGCGTCGATCTCGCCGTACAGCCCCCGCAGCTCGTCGGCGGACCGGAAGGTCCCATCCTCGTTGGCCGCCTTCGACCAGGTGATGTTCACCGCCCCGGGGATGTGGCCCGGCACCTGCGCCTGCTCCTGGGGCAGGTGGTCGGGGGCGAGCTTCTCCCCTCGGTACTCCTCGGGCGCCCGCACGTCGACGAACGCGGCCCGCCCCAGGCTGGTCAGGACCTCGTCGCGGTGTGCCCGGAGCTCCTTCCGGACCGGCGCGTCGAGCCGGACGGCGGCACGCTCCGGCGAGGGCTCCTCGGTCGACAGCTCGCGCGACTCGAGCTCCCACTTCTGCCGGCCGCCGTTCAAGAGCCTGACCCGATCGAAACCGAGGTACCTCACCAGCCAGTACGCATAGGCGGCGAACCAGTTGTTGTTGCCCCCGTACAGGACGACGGTCGTGTCCTTCCCGACCCCGGATCGCCTCAGCAGCTCCGTCAGTCCCCCCTGGTCGATGAAGTCGCGGCGGATCGAGTCGTGGAGATCACCGAACCAGCTCCACTGAACGGCGCCGGGGACGTGGCCCTTTCGGTACGCCGTGAGATCCTCGTCGACCTCCACGATCCTGACGGCGGGATCGTCGATGTGCTCGGCCAGCCAGGTGGTCTCGACCAGGGCGTCGGGGTTCGCGTACTCGCTCATCGATGTGCCTCCTCTCGGTGGCTCGCCGGAACGGTGCGGAGGGGTCAGCCCGTACAGCAGGCTCGATCGGGGATCATCAGAAGAACCCCATGGCCGCCTTGGCCTCCTCGGACATCTTGTCCGGGGTCCATGGCGGCGAGAGCGTCATCTCCGCCTCGACCTCGTCGACCCCTTCCACCGGCTCGAGCATCTGGCGGATCTGGTCCTCGATCAGCGGCCCGATCGGGCACCCCATCGTGGTCAGCGTGTAGTCGATGTGCACCGTGCCGCCCTCGATGCGGACGTCGTAGACCAGGCCGAGGTCGACGATGTTGATGCCCAGCTCGGGGTCGTTGACCTTTCGGAGCGCGTCCATCACCTGATCGACCAGCCCGGGCGGCCCGCCATCCCCCGACACGTCCCCGTTCGAGGCCTCGTCGGGCGCCGCGGTCGCGTTGCGAAGTTCCTGCTCGTTCGGCTCCATGGTCTTCCTACAGAGGATATCCTAAGGGCCGCGTGGCGAACGGGGCGGAGGGAGAGATGCGCGTCCTCATCGTCGACGACCATCCGGTGACCCGGGACGGGCTCCGGACCGCGTTCAACCTGGCCGACGAGATCGAGGTGGTGGGCGAGGCGGCGTCGGGCGAGGAGGCCATCCAGGTCGTGGCCGACACCAAGCCGGACATCGTGTTCATGGACGTGCGGATGCCCGGGATGAACGGCATCCAGGCCACCCGGCAGATCCGGGAGAACAACCCGGACACCAAGATCATCCTGTTCACGATCGACGAGTCCCGGGCCAGCGTGGCCGAGGCCATCCAGGCGGGGGTCTCCGGCTACCTGCTGAAGGACGCCAGCGTGGGCGAGCTGATCAACGCCGCCCGGCAGGCCATGGCCGGTAAGGCCGTGATCCACCCCAGCCTCACCCAGGCCTTCATCGAGGAGGTCCAGCTGGTGGACCGCCCCTCCAGCCCCGAGGCCCCCCTGTCGCCCCGGGAGGTCGAGATCCTGCAGAAGATCGCCTACGGGGCCACCACCAAGGAGGTCGCCGACCAGCTGGGGATCTCGTTCCACACCGTCAAGACCCACCTGGAGCGGATCTTCGAGAAGCTGGGGGCGAACGACCGGGCCCAGGCCGTGGCCATCGCCATCCGCCAGGGCCTCGTCGAGTAGCCGGGAGCACGCCGAGCCCTCTCGGAACTGTCAGGTCGGGCCTCGCATCTGCCGATACGGACGGTGATGGAGCGACGCCCCCTGATCCTCAGCGGTATGGCGCCCCTCACTGCGCACGCCCTCCGATCACAGGGGCGCGAGGTCGAGGAAGCTGCGGACGCCTGGCGCGCCCTCGAGCTGGCCGAGCGGGTCCACCCCGAGGCCGTGGTGGCCCGGACCGGCATCGAGGGGCCCGGCTCGGTCGAGATGATCCGGCGTATCCGGCGCACCTCCGAGGGCTGCGGCGTCCTCATGGTCATCGACGACCCCGGCACCTACGAGGCCGCCACGCTCCTCCGGGCCGGCGCCGACGCCGTTCTCCTCGGCGAACCCGATATCTCCTTCCTCACGTGGGCTCTCCAGCAGGTCTCCGAGGGCGGAGTGGTGCTGTCTCCGAAGATCGCCCGGGAGCTGGCCGGCTCGCTGGCCGACACGATCCACCGAGAGCGCGAGTGGGCCCGGGCCCTGGCCGAGCGGGCTCAGCAGGCCGAATCGCTGGCCCGGGCAAAGGCTGACTTCATCGGCAACGTGTCGCACGAGCTCCGGACGCCCCTCACCATCATCAAGGGCGTAGCCGCCACGCTGGCCCGGGCCCCGGCGACGCCGGCCCAGGGTCAGCTCCTGGCCGAGGCCGAGGCGGCCGCCGACAAGCTCACCGGGATGATCGAGACGATCCTCACCCAGGCCGAGGTGTCCCGGGGCGAGTTCGTCCTGGACTTCCGGCCGTGCGACGTGGCCCTGGTCGTTCGCGAGGGCGCCTCGGAGGCCGCGGCGCACTACCCGGAGATCCAGGTCGAGGTGGTGACGCCGTCGAACATCCCCGCGGTGGCCGACGCCCGGGCCGTGCGCGGCGTGGTCCGCCAGATCGTCGACAACGCGTGCCGGTACACCGAGGCCGGCGGCCACGTCTCGGTCAAGGCGGCCCGCTCCGAGGAAGGAGTCTCGGTGCACGTCACCGACCGTGGTCCCGGCGTGGCCCGCGGTCAGATCGCCGCCGCTTTCGACCAGGCGTTCTCTCCGGGCGAGGAGGTCATGACCAAGCAGCTGGCCGGGCTGGGCCTCGGCCTGAACCTGGCCCGCAGCCTTCTGGCGCTCCACGGCGGCATCCTGTGGGCCGAGCCGCTGCCCGGTGGCGGCACCAGGGTGTCGTTCACGATCCCGGCGGACGGCCCCACCACGGGGGGCCCGCCGGCGCAGGATCCGACCTCGGAGCGTCCTCCCCGCGATGGCGCCCCGGCCGAGGTTGCTCCGTAAGGCCATCACCTGGGACCACCAGCTCCACCACCCCACCGGGACGGACGAGCACGTCCCGATCCCGCAAGCGCAGGAGGGTCCGGATCACCCCGCCGTGCGTCACCAGGAGGTGCCTGCCGGGCCCGACCTCGTCGATCAGGCCGAGGACCCGGGCGCGGAGGTCGGCCACCGACTCCCCGCCCGGCGCCCGGAACCCGTCGAACGCCACGAGCCCCGTTCGGATCCGCTCCGGGAGCGACGCCCAGGCGGCCCCCTCGATCGATCCGAAGTCGAGCTCCCGGAGCCGGGGGTCGGCTCGGGCCTCACCGATGGAGAGCCGTGCCGTGTCGGCGGCTCGTCGCAGATCCGAGCTCCACACCGAGTCGAAGCTTCCGCTCAGCCGCCGGCGCAACCGTCGGGCTTGGTCGCGTCCCCGCCGGTTCAGCGGGATGTCCCGCCACCCGGTCAGACGGCCGCGCTCCGACCAGGCCGTGGCGCCGTGGCGAACGAGCACGAGCGTCACCACCAAAGCCCTCCCACTCGAGCCGCACCGGAACCCATGACCACAACGGCCACTTCGCCCACCTGCTCGACGGCCCCCAGGACGTCCCCGGTGATGCCGCCGAACCGTCGGAGGGCGGCGAACCCCACCAGCGCCGCGCCGGCCGCGACGAGGGCGACCGCGGGAAGGGCCCACGGCCCCATCCCCACGCCGGCCAGCGCGATCCCGACGCTCGCCGTCGCGATGGCCGGCCGACGAGACACACCGGATGCATGGCTCACCGCAAGGCCGTGGTCCTTCGCCGCCGGCATCGCCAGGAGGACGCTGACTGCGGCTGCGCGGGCGAGCGCGTGGGCGGCAACGAGAACCCCGAGGGCCGTGACCGGCCGGAGCGACCCAAGGGCGAACACCCGCACCGTCGTGCCGACCACCAGCGCGAGCAGGCCGTACGTCCCGTGGGCCGGGTCGCTGAGGATCCGGAGGGCATCGGCACGGCTGGTCGCGCCCAGCGCGTCGAAGGTGTCCGCCAGGCCGTCCTCGTGGAGCCCACCGGTGAGGGCCATGCCGGCCGCCACGGCGATCGCCGCAGCCACCTCAGCGGGGAGCACAACCGAGCCGAGGGCGTAGACAGCAGCCACGGCGCCACCGACGAGCGCTCCGACCACCGGGAACCACGGGAGCGCCCCGGCCGGATCCCAGGGCTTTCTCCCAGATCCTCCGACCGGGATCCGCGTGAGGAAAGCCACCGCGGAGGGGAGACCGCTCACACCTCGAGCCCCCACTCCTCGAACGTGGGCACCTCGGTGACGGCCGCAGCGGCCAGCCGGATCAGGGGTACCGCCAGCAGCGCGCCGCTGGCCTCGCCGAGCCGCAGCTCGAGGTCGAGGAGGGGCACCTTGCCCAGCTTCTCCAGAAGGAGCCGATGGCCGGGCTCCCCAGAGCAGTGGCCGGCGATGCAGTGCCGAAGCGCGCCCGGCCGGGCCGTTTCCAGCGCCGCGGCGGCCGCCGTCACCACGAACCCGTCGAGCACGACGGGGACCCGCCGACGCCGGGCCTCGGCCACCGCACCGGCCACGGCGGCGAGCTCGGCCCCGCCGACCTGCCGGAGGATCTCCAGCGGCGGCTGCCCCTCCACGCGTTCGGCGGCCTCGACCACGACGCTCACCTTCCGGTCGAAGGCATCGTCGTCGATCCCGCTCCCCCGCCCGGTCCAGTCCTCGGCGGGGCCGCCGAAGAGCCCCGCACACACGGCGGCGGCGGCCGTGGTGTTCCCGATCCCCATCTCGCCCAGGACCAACAGATCGGGGCGCTCTGCTCGAACCAGCTCGCTCCCCGATCCGACCGATCGTTCGAATCGGGTCTCGTCGAGCGCGGGCTCACGCCGGAGGTTCCCTGTGGGCCGCCCGACGCCGACATCCTCGACGACCAGGCGAACGCCGACGCCGCGGGCCAGGACGCTGGCCGTGGCCACGCCGGCTCGGAGCGCCGCCAGCATGGACGCAGTGACCGCCGGTGGGTACGCGCTGACGGCCTCGACGCTGACGCCGTGGTCGGCCACGAACACCGCGGCCACCGCGTTCGATACGGCCGGCCGGGTCGTTCTCTGCCATTCAGCCAGCCAGCCCGCGACCTCGTCGAGCTTGCGCAGGGCCCCTGCCGGGCGGAGCGTCCTGGCCGCACGAGCCAACACCGCGCCGGCGGCCTCCTCATCCGGGGCCGAGAGGTCGTCCAGCATCCGCGCCAGCGCGCCCGTCACGGCCCCAGGCTCCTCGGATCATCGAGGAGGAGGACGCGCCCCGCCACGACCAGCGCCGTCCGGTCGGCATGCTCGGCCCAGATCGCGTTGACCGTGCCCAGCATGTCTCGGAAGGTTCTCGCCAGGGCGTTGATGGGGACGATGCCCGACCCGACTTCGTTGGACACCACCGCCGCGCCGCCCGGATGGGCCGCCGCGACGCTGGCGGCCCGCCGGCTCCGATCCTCGACCTCGGCGGGGGAACACCCGCGCTCGAGGAGGTTGGCCACCCACAGCGTCAGGCAGTCCACCACCACGAAACCGTCCTCGGGCACGCCCTCGAGGGCCGCGGTCAGCTCGACCGGCTCCTCGATCGTGGTCCACCCGGCTGGACGCCGAGCGCGATGGCGCCGGATCCGCTCCGCCATCTCCTCGTCGCCGGCCTCGGCCGTCGCCACGACGACGACGCGGCCGGCTCCGGCGGCCAGCCGGACCGCTAGCTCGGACTTCCCGCTTCGAGCCCCGCCGAGCAACAGCGTGTAGCTCACGGATCCCCCGAGCCCGCCGAGGGCTCCTCGGAGGCGATCTCCTGCCGCAGCCGGGTGGGGATCACCAGTACCCCCCCGTCGGCGCTTTCCAGCACGCGGACGGTGGCCCCGTAGTGCTCCCGGATCGCTCCCTCGGTAAGGACGGACCTCGCCGGGCCCGCCGCCACGGCCCGCCCGCCGGCCAGCAGGACCAGGCGCTCGGCGAACTGGGCCGCCAGCGTGAGGTCGTGCATCGCACTGAGGACCGTGAGACCGCGTTCTTCCCGCAGCTCGTCGACGAGCTCGAGCACCCGCTGCTGGTGTCCGACATCCAGAGCACTGGTCGGCTCGTCCAGGAGCATGACCGGGGCTTCCTGGGCCAGGGCCCTGGCCAAGATCGCTCGCTGGACCTCCCCGCCGGAGAGCGATCCGAGCCGGCGCTCGTACATCGCCGACAGCTCCATGCGTTGGAGAACCGCGGCCACGACCTCGAGGTCGTGCCGGCGCTCCGATCCCAGGTACGGGATGTACGGGCTCCGGCCCATCAGGACGTACTCCACGACGGCCAACCCCATCGGCAGACGCGGGCGCTGGGGCACGTAAGCGATCCGACGCGCCACCTGCCGGCGGGCCAGGGCGCGTAGCTCGTCGCCGTCGATACGGACCGTCCCGCGGAACGGAATCAGTCCGGCCATGGATCGGAGCAGCGTGGTCTTCCCGGCCCCGTTCGGACCGATCAGCCCGACCCACGTCCCGGCGGGCACGTCGAGATGGACCGCGTCCAGCACCGTGGTCCCGTCGAAGGCCACCGAGACGCCCTCGACCGAGATCGACGTCACGTCACCCTCCTGGTTCGTCGGAGGACCACGACAAAGAAGGGTGCGCCGAAGAACGCCGTGACGACGCCGATGGGCACCTCGGCAGGCGCGAGCGCGACCCTCGCCAGCAGGTCGGCCAGGATCAGGAAGGCGGCCCCGAACACGAACGAGAGGGGCAGCACGCGTCGGTAGCTCGAGCCGAAGATCAGTCGAACCGTGTGAGGGACGAGGATGCCCACGAAGCCGATCAGCCCGCTGACGGCCACCGCGGCGGCCGTTCCCAGGGTCGCCGCCAGCACCACGATGATCCGGACCCTGCCAACCTTGACGCCGACGCTCTCCGCCTCCTCGTCCCCCACCGAGAGCACGTCGAGGAGCCGGCGGTGCAGGAGGATGGCGACCGAGCTGACCGCCACGTACGGCACGATCAGGGCCACCTCCGCCCATCCAACCGTCCCCAGCCGGCCAAGGATCCAGGAGTAGACCTGCCGCAGGGTGTCGTCGTGGCGCTGCTGGATGAACGTCTGGATGGCGGTGAGGAACGACGCCACGGCCACCCCTGCCAGGAGCAACGTGGCCGTCGAGCGTACCTGCGCTGCCGACCGGCCGAGCGCGTAGGCGGCCACCACGCCGAGGACGGCCCCGGCGAATGCCGCCACCGGCAGCGGGTCGATCGGCCACGCTGCGGCATCCGGTGCGTACGCGATCACCAGGGTGGCGCCCAGGCCCGCCCCGGCGGCGGCGCCCAGCAGGTATGGGTCAGCAAGCGGATTGCGGAAGACGCCCTGATATGCGGCGCCGGCGAGTGACAGCGTCGCTCCGACCAGCCCTCCGAGGATCACCCGTGGGAGCCTCAGTTCCAGAAGGATGGCCGCGTCGCGATCGGCCAGTCCCGGCCCGACGTCGATCCCGGGGAGGCGATCGACGAGCTCGGTGAGGACGCCTCCGAGCCCCAGAGGAACCGGCCCGACGAGGACGCCGACCAGCGCGGCCCCCGCCAGGCAGGCCATGGCCACGATGAACCAGGCCGGACGGACCCTCGACGGTCGGACCGGTTCCGGCGTCACGCCAGCCTCGTGACGGCATCCACGACGGCCCGCAGGAACTCGACCACGCGAGGGCCCCACCGCGAGGCCACGTCGTCGTCGAGCTCGACGACCTGGCCCTCCCGAACGGCGCTGATGCCGTCCCACCCCGGCCGCTGCCGGACGGTAGCGGCGGTGACGTCGCAGCAACGCGTGTCCGCCAGGAAGATCAAGTCGGGATCCCGGTCGACGATGTACTCGGCACTGAGCTGCGGATAGCCGGAACCAGCGCCCTTCGCTCCGTCGGAGATGTTTCGCAACCCGACCAGCCCGTAGACGTGACCGATGAAGGTCTCAGACGTGGCGGTGAACAGCGTGGGGTCGAGCTCGTGGTAGTAGGTCGGAGCCACGATGAAGTCCGGAACGGCCTCCACCAGCGCGGCCACCTCGGACCGCATGTCGGCGATGATCCCCTCGGCCTCCTCACCGTTCCCGGTCAGGATCCCCAGCTGCTCGATCTGCTCGTACGTGTCGTCGAGGGTCTCGGCCGCGGGCTGGGCCAGGGCGGGGATGCCGAGCGCGGCGAGTCCCTCCTCGATGTCGCCCGTGTCGTCGGTGACGACGAGGTCGGGCTCGTACCCGGCGATCGCCTCGAGGTTCGGCTCGAAGCCGGAGAGCTCGGTGGTGGGTGCCTGGGGCGGGTAGTTCGACTGGTCGTCGACCGCGACGACCTGCGACCCCGCACCGATCGCGAACAGCATCTCCGTCGAGGTCGGGGAGAGCGAGACGATCCGTTCCGGTCGGCGGTCGAGGGTGATCTCGGTGCCATCGGCCGTGACCGTGACCGGGTACCCCGAGCGATCGGGTGCCGTGCCCGGACCCGCCTCCCCAGCCGGCTCGGCCCTCCCGGCGCACGCCGACACCACCAGTGAGACGATGACCGCCGACACGGCGGACCGGAACCGAGGCCCTCGAGTGCCTGGCCTCATCCGTGCCTCCTCTCCGGCCGAACGCGCGGCCGCTCAGGCCGACCCTCGGAAGCACGGGGCCCCACACGGGGGCATCACGCCCGCCGCCTTGACGCGAGGGACGGCGCCAACGAAGCCCCGAGGCAGGTCTCCTGACTCCCGGATCGCCGCTCCCCCGAGCCTTCCCAGGAGGTCGTCCTCCCAGTGGCATCCTCGGGTTCGCTCCCCGGTCACAGTGGCGCGACCGCGCCGGATTCCCACCGGCTTCCCTCCGGGCCC
>CALAEC010000215.1 GCA_937890785.1 uncultured Actinomycetes bacterium | reverse complement strand
TGGCCGACGAGAAGGACCGCGGCATCCTCCGGGGCTCGTCGAAGCAGGACATCAAGGACCTGGGGCCGGAGATCCAGACGTTGATGCCGGGCGAGGCCATCCTCACGAGCCTGGAGGCGCCGTTCGCCCTCCCGGCCCGGTTGTACCTGTACGAGGAGTACCTCAAGTCGGTGAGCGGCCCGAACCCCCTCCCCGACCGCCCCCCGGAGGCCTCGAAGGGATTCGTCGAGTAGTGGCTCGCCTGGTCGCGCTCGGCGACGCCCACCTCGGTCGGACCCATCTGGCTCACCTCCGTGATGACGAGGGCCGCAACGTCCGCGAGGAGGACTTCCTGCACTCGTTCGACTGGGCGATCGACCGGACCCTCGAGCTCGAACCGGACGGCTTCCTGTGGCTCGGCGACATCTTCGACCATGCCCGCCCGTCCTACCGCGTGTTCACCCGCGTGGCCATCGGGCTGAGGCGGCTGCAGGACGCCGGGCTCCGCGGCGTGGCCATCTCCGGCAACCACGACACGCCCCGGCTCAGGGGCACCGGCTCGCCGTACGCCGCCCTCGAGGAGTTCTTCCCGAACGTGACGTTCGCCTGGGCCATGCAGGCGGTCATCTCCGAGCTGGCCGGCGTCCGTGTGCACGCGGTCCCCCAGACGCTTTCCGAACGGGAGCTCCGCGAGGAGCTGGAACGCGCGGCCGGCGAGCTGCGGCCGGATGCGACCAGCGTCCTCCTGGCCCACGTGGCCCTGACCTCGCTCCCGGCCCGGCAGTACCGCGACATCAACGAGCTCGAGGTCGAGGAGGGGGCCTTCGACCGCCGGTTCGACCACGTGGTGCTGGGCCACTATCACGTCCACCAGAAGGTGTCGAAGCGAACCTGGTATGCCGGCGCCACCGACTCGTTCTGGTTCGCCGACCGCCCGAAGGGCGCGGGACCGAAGGGCCTGATCGTGCTCAACACGGAGAACGGCTCCGTGGAGCACCACCCGAACCCGCGGGAGCGGCCGCTGGTGACGTTCGGCGTCGACGCTGCGGGAATGGGCCCCTCGGAGCTGGTCGAGGCTGTGGGGCGGGCCACGGAGGGTTCCCCCATCGGCGCCATCGCTCGGGTGTTCCTGGCCGAGGTCGACCCGGCCGCCTACCGGCAGGTCGGGGCGGACGAGTGGATGGAGGCTGTGCCGGGGGCGCTCCACGTCCAGGTCGAGCCCGACTACGCGCTCGGCGCGCTCCCCGTCCAGGCGGAGCCGACCATCGGCAGGTTGGAGGCCGAATGGGACGGCTACGTCGAGGGACAGGACCTGACCGGTCTCGACCGCGATCGGGTCCGCGACACCGGACGGCGGTTCCTGGAGGAGGCCCAGGCGGGCACGGCATGAGGATCCTCGAGCTCTCCCTCCGCAACTACCGGGTGTTCGACGAGGTCGACCTGGAGCTGCCGGCCCGGGTCATCGGCATCTTCGGCCCGAACGGCGCCGGGAAATCCACGTTGGTCGAGTCGATCGGCTTCGCGTGTTTCGGGATGTCGCGCACGAACCGGGATCAGATCCGGACCGGCGGCGTCCTCGCCGACTGCGCGGTGCGGCTGGTGTTCGAGCACGGCGGGAGCCAGTACGAGGTTCGCCGGACGATCCGAGGCCGGAACCACCAGACGGACGCGGAGCTGTTCGTCGGCGATCGTCAGCTCGCCGCCGGGGTGAAGGAGGTGGACGCGGAGATCCAGCGGCTCCTCCGGATGGATGTGCACGTGTTCCGGGCCTCGGTCTTCGCCGAGCAGAAGCAGCTCGACGCGTTCAGCGACGTGACCAAGGCCAAGCGCAGGGAGATGGTGCTGCGGCTGCTCGGCATCCGCCCCGTCGATGATGCCCGTACAGCCGCCCGGAAGGAGGCCCGCGACACCAGGACGGCTGCCGAAAGGTTGGCCGGGGCGCTTCCCGATGCCGCCGCCCTCGAGGCGGCGCTTGCCACGGCGACCGCGGTGTCCGAGGAAGCGCAGGCGAGCGCCACGGAGGCCGCGGCGACCCTGGCCGAGGCCGAGCGCCGGGCCAGGGAGGCCGAGCAGGCCTTCCAGGCCTCCGACGAGATCCGTCAGCGCGTGGAGCGCCTGGCCGTGGAGCGCGCCGGCCTGGAGCGGCAGCTGCGGACTCTCGACGACCGGGTGGGGGGGCTGCGCGAGCGGATCACCTCGATCGAGTCCGCCCTGGAGGCCCTGCCCGCCCTGGAGCGGGAGCGGGCCGAACTGGCCGATGCCCCGGCCCGGCTGGCCGCCGGTGAGCGGGCCGTCGAGATCGCCACGGAGCTCGCTGACGCCGAAGCCGAGCTGGCCGCGCTGCCGGACCTCGACCCCGCCGGCGCCCTCGCCGAGCTCGAGGCCGCGCGGACGGCGGTCACTGCGGCGGAGCGGGAGCACTCCCGGGCTGAGGCCGAGCGGGAGGCGGCCGTCGCAGCCGTGGCCACGGCGGAGGCGGTCCTGTCGCGGGCGGCCGAGGCCGATCCGTCTGAGCCGTGCCCGACGTGCGGTCGGCCCCTCGGCGCGGACTTCGAGGGATACCTTCGGCACTGCCGGCAGGCCGTGGCCCAGGCGAAGCGAGCCGCCACGACGGCCGGCCGCATGGTGAAGGAGGCCACGGCAGCTCTGACGGCGGCCAAGGCTCGCGACACGAAGGCGGTGGCTGCCGGGGAGGCGGCTCGCGGAGCCGGCGAGGCGCGCAGAACCCTGTCCGCTCGCGCCGGGAAGCTAACCGAGCGGCTCTCGTCGGCGACGGCACCGTTCGACGGCGCCGTTCCGGAGGTCGTCACCCTCCGAGGGATGGCCGAGCGGGCTGCCGCGCTCACCGAGCGGATCGCGGGGCTCGGCGCGGAGTCGAAGCATCTGGCCGATGTCCGGTCCGACCTGGAACGGTCGGAGCAGGAGCTCCAGACCACCCGCACGGGGATCTCGGAGCTGGAACGGCAGGAGGCCGACCTGGCCTTCGAGCCCGAGGAGCATCAGCGTCTGGCCAAGGAACGGTCCGAAGCGGCCCGGCTGCTCGAGGAGGCCCGGGTCGAGGAGCGCCGGGCGTCTGAGGCGGCCGCCGCGGCGGCTCGGGACGTGGCCACACTGCAGGGGCGGATCCGGGAGGCCCAGGAGATCCGGGCTCGGGTCGGGGGGCTCCAGGACGATGCCCGCTACCTCGATCGCGTGGCCACCCTGTTGGAGGGGTTCCGCACGCACCTGTACGCGCGGATCATCCCCGGGCTCTCCGGAGAGGCCCAGGCGTTGTTCGCGGAGCTGACCAGCCGCGCGTACGACGACCTCCGCATCGACCCGGAGACCCTGGCGATCGAGATCGCCGACGGCGACCGCTACTACCCGATCGAGCGGTTCTCCGGGTCGGAGTCCGACCTGGCGAACCTGGCGCTGCGGGTGGCGATCTCGACGCACCTCTCCCGGATGTCCGGCGCCGACGTCGGGATGCTCGTGCTGGACGAGGTGCTGGCCTCACTCGATGTCGAACGGAAGGACCTGTTCGTTCGGGCCATGGGGCGGCTGGCC
>CALAEC010000214.1 GCA_937890785.1 uncultured Actinomycetes bacterium | reverse complement strand
TGGATCCCGAGCAGGTGTGGAAGGAGATCCTGGCCGAGGTCGACGGCGACGTCTCGCTGGAGACCACCGAGCCCGAGGCCGCGGCGATGTACGAGGAGGGGCGCCGGCTGGCCTCGTTCGCCGACAACGCCGTGGTCAAGGTGCCGATGACGCCGGCCGGCCTCGAGGCGGGGAAGCGGCTCGCCGACGACGGGATCCGGATCAACGTGACGCTGGTGTTCTCACCGGCCCAGGCCATCCTGGCGGCCGAGATCGGCGCGTATATCGTGTCGCCGTTCCTCGGCCGGATCGACGACGCCGCCGCCGACGGGATGCACGCCCTGCGGCAGATCTGCGAGATCTACGATGTCCAGGGCTACCAGACCCAGGTGCTGGCGGCGTCCCTGCGGCACCCGATGCACGTGGTCGAGTCGGCCCTGTGTGGCGCCGACATCGCCACGATGCCGTACGAGGTGTTCTCCAAGCTCGTGAAGCACCCGCTCACCGACACCGGGGTCGAGAAGTTCCTGGCCGACTGGGGTGAGCTCAAGACGAAGCTCGGTAAGGAAGGAGCGTAACGTGGCAACCACAGACAAGTCGGTGCTCGAGCAGAAGGTCCTGCCCGAGCTCCAGGAGATCGCCTCCTCACTGGGGGTCCGGGGCTACCAGCGGCTGAAGAAGGCCGATCTGATCGACGCGATCATCGACCGCGCCAACGGCCAGGCCGGGGGCGACGAACCCAAAGGCGCGGCCTCCGCGGAAGCACCGGGGAGCACGGAGAGCACGACGACGGAGGAACCGAGGACCGAACAGCGCACCGAGGCTCCGCCCCGAACGGACGCTCCGCCTCGCGACCGTGACCGCGGCCGTGACCGAGGGCCCCGCGAGGGCAGGTCCGGCGAGGGGCGGCGTGGCCGGCGTGACCGCGGCCGGGGGCGGGGTCGCGACCGGGAGCGCGAGCGCGAAGCCACCGAGGAGGAGCTGGCCGAGGCCCCGGTCCAGACCGGCATCCTCGATGTCCTCCCTGAGGGCTACGGGTTCCTCCGGACCACCGGATATCTCCCGAGCGCTCAGGACATCTATGTGTCGCTCTCGCAGGTCCGCCGGTTCGGCCTGCGGAAGGGCGACGAGGTCACGGGCGCGGTCCGGCGGCCCAAGGACAACGAGAAGTACTTCGCGCTGCTTCGGATCGATACCGTCAACGGCCTGTCGCCGGACGAGGCTCGCCAGCGGCGTGAGTTCGAGAAGCTGACGCCGCTGTTCCCCGAGGAGCGGTACCGGCTGGAGCACTCTCCCACCGCCGTGACCGAGCGGGTCATCGACCTGGTGGCCCCGATCGGGAAGGGCCAGCGGGGGATGGTCGTCTCCCCGCCGAAGGCCGGGAAGACCACGGTGCTCAAGCAGATCGCCAACGGGATCATCCAGGCCGACCCGAAGACCCACGTCATGGTCCTGCTCGTCGACGAGCGGCCCGAGGAGGTCACCGACTGGCAGCGCACGGTCGAGGCCGCCGAGGTCGTGTACTCGACGTTCGACAAGCCGGCCGACCAGCACATCCAGGTGACCGAGCTGGTGCTGGAGCGGGCCAAGCGCCTCGTTGAGGCCGGCCAGAACGTGGCCATCCTCCTCGACTCGATCACCCGGCTGGCCCGGGCCTACAACCTGGCCGCGCCGGCCTCGGGAAAGATCCTGTCCGG
>CALAEC010000213.1 GCA_937890785.1 uncultured Actinomycetes bacterium | reverse complement strand
GCGCTCGTCCCGACCTGACGTCGGCCGGGGCTAGGACCCGGCGGACCGGATGCGGGCCAGCGACCGCTCGCGGCCCAGGAGCGCCAGCGACTCGAACAGGGGCGGGGAGATGTTCGAGAACGTCACGGCCGCGCGGATCGGCTGGAACGCCTTGGTCTTCGACAGGCCGCGCTCTTCCGCCAGCGCCTCGAGCGCCTGGTGGATGGCATCGACCGACCAGTCCTCGAGCCCTGCCAGCCGCTCCGCCACCGCCGCCAGGTATTCGCCCTGACCGTCGAGGAGCTTCCGGGCCTTCTCGTTCGGCTCGAGATCCTCGAACAGGAACCGCAGCATGTCGGCGGCCTCGTTGAGGGTCCGGCTCCGCTCCTGCACGAGCGGCGTGGCCTGGCGAACCACCTCGGGATCAGCGTCCACCCCGGCGAGCCGCTCCAACAGCAGCCCGGCGATGCGATCGGGATCAGCCTCCCGGATGTAGTGCCCGTTCATCCAGTCCAGCTTCTCCTGGTCGAACATGGCCGGGTTGCGGGCGACCCGCTTCATGTCGAAGTGGCGGACCAGGTCGTCTCGGGAGAACAGCTCGGTGTGGTCGTCGTACGACCAGCCCAGCAGGGCCAGGTAGTTGACGAGCGCCTCGGGGAGGTACCCCTCGTCTCGGAACCACTCCACCGCAACGGAGCCGTGGCGCTTCGACAGCGGCTGGCGATCCTTGCCGACGATCAGGGGAAGGTGCGCGTAGGCGGGCACCCGCTCGGCGCCGAGCGCCTCGAGCAGCAGCACCTGCCGCGGCGTGGACGAGTGGAGATCCTCGCCGCGGATCACGTGGGTCATCTCCATCTTCCAGTCGTCGACCGCGGCCGCGAGCAGGTACGTGGGGAACCCGGTGCTCCGCATGATCACGAAGTCGTCGAGGTCGGCGGCGTGAAACGTCGCCTTCCCCCGGATGGTGTCGTCGACCACCACGTCGTGGCCGGGCTGGCGGAACCGGACCGCCGCCGGTCGCCCCTCGTCCTCCAGGGCCCTGACCTCCTCCTCGGACCGCTCCAGGCACCGCCGGTCGTACCGCCACGGCTTCCCGCGGGCCAGCACCGCCTTCCGGCGCTCCTCGAGCTCCTCGGGCGTGCACCAGCACCGGTACGCCTTCCCCTCGGCCAGCAGGCGGTCAGTGGCGTCGCGATAGATATCCAGCCGCTCGGTCTGCCGGTACGGCCCGAACGGGCCGCCGACCTCGGGGCCTTCGTCCCAGTCGATTCCCAGCCATCGCAGCGAGTCCTGGAGCGCCGCGACCGACTCGTCCGTCGACCGGCTCTGGTCGGTGTCCTCGACCCGAAGGACGAACGTCCCGCCGTGGTGCCGGGCGACCAGCCAGTTGTACAGCGCCGTTCGGGCACCGCCGACGTGGAGGTAGCCGGTGGGCGCCGGCGCGAACCGGACCCGGACGGTCTCAGCCACCCGCGGACGCCACCGTGTTGGCGAGCACGCCGATCCCCTCGATCTCGATCTCGACGCGGTCGCCGGGGCGCATGGGCCCCACGCCCGGCGGCGTCCCGGTCAGGACCACGTCGCCGGGGAGCAGGGTGATCGACGCGGCGATATGCGCGATCAGCCGGGCCGGAGGAAACACCAGCGAGGAGGTTCGACCCGACTGGAGCACCTCGCCGTTCACCCGCGAGCGGACCTCGAGATCCGAGGGGTCAACCTCGGTCTCGATCCACGGCCCCAGCGGGCAGAAGCCGTCCGAGCCCTTGGCCCGGGCCCACTGTCCGTCGCTCTTCTGCCAATCGCGGACCGTGACGTCGTTCGCGCACGTGTAGCCGAGGACGTACTTCAGCGCGTCCTCCTCGGACACCCGCCGGCACAGCCGCCCGATGACCACGGCCAGCTCGGCCTCGGGGTCCACTCGCGAGGGTCCTTCGGGGATCGGGATCGGGTCCCCCGGCCCGATCACCGAGGTGGCCGGCTTGAAGAACAGCATCGGAACGTCGGGGACCACGTTCCCCATCTCGGCGGCATGCTCGGGGTAGTTCCTGGCGATCGCGACCACCTTCGAGGGGATCACCGGCGCCAGCAGACGGGCGTGCTCGAGGGCGACCTCGGACCCGGACGGCACGGGATCCTCGAAGAACGTCCCCCGAAGCTGCCGGATGACGCCGTCCTCGAGCACCCCGGTGGCGATCTCGTCGCCGAACCGGAAGCGGACCAGCCTCACGCCGTCAGTCGACCAGCTCGACCCAGTGGGCGTACTGCTCCAGGCCGCCCTTGACGGCGGAGAAGTACGTCTGCTGGATCTCCTTCGTCACCGGGCCCCGGGTGCCGGAGCCGATGGGCCGGTCGTCGACCTCGCGGATCGGCGTGACCTCGGCGGCGGTGCCGGTCAGGAAGGCCTCGTCGGCCGTGTAGATGTCGGACCGCACGAACTTGCGCTCGAGCACCTCGTACCCGAGATCGTGCGCGATCGTGGTCACCGAGTTCCGGGTCACCCCCATGAGGATGCCGGCCGACTCCGGCGGCGTGATCAGGGTGTTCTCCCGGACGATGAACAGGTTCTCGCCGGAGCCCTCGGCGAGCGACCCCTCGGGGCTGAGCATGAGCGCGTCGTCGTAGCCGCCCTTGATCGCCTCGACCTTGGCCAACCCGGAGTTGATGTACTGGCCGGTGGCCTTGGCCCCCGTCGGAAGCACGTTCGGGTCCGGCCGCCGCCACGACGAGATGATCAGCCGGGCCCCGTTCTCCAGGCAGTCGTCGCCGAGGTACGTCCCCCAGGGCCACACCCCGATGGCCACGTTGACCGGCGCGTTCAGCGGGTTGAGGCCCATCTCCCCGTAGCCCCGGTACACGATCGGCCGCACGTAGCAGGACTTCAGGCCGCTGGCCCGGACCGTGTCCTTGGCGCCCTCGACCATCTCCTCCAGCGAGAAGGGGATGTCGATCATGTAGACCTGTGCCGAGCGGAACAGCCGCTTCATGTGGTCGGTGAGACGGAAGACGCCCGGCCCCTTCGGGGTCTCGTACGCCCGGATGCCCTCGAACACGCCGGTCCCGTAGTGGAGCGCGTGGGTCAGGACGTGGACCGTGGCGTCCTCCCAGTCGACGAGCTTCCCGTCCATCCAGATCTTGTCGACAGGCTGGATCGGCATCCCGTGCTCCTCCTCTGGGTGGCTGGTCTGGCGGTAAATGTACCCGAGCGCGCCGGGTTTTGACCAAGGCTGGCGAGGCGGGCCTGTTACGGCCCGGTTACAGCTGGCGAGCGGACTTCATCCCCACCGCGGACACGATCCGGTCGAGGACCTCGGCCGGGATCGGGCTGTCCACGGTCAGGCACATCAGCGCCAGGCCGCCGGCCTCCTTGCGGCCCACCTCCATCGAGGCGATGTTGATGCCGGCCTCGCCGAGGATCGTCCCCACCGAGCCGATCACGCCCGGCCGATCCTCGTACCGGAAGAACACCATGTGCGCGGACGGGGCCATGTCGATGTCGAAGTCGTACACGCGGACGAGCCGCTCGGCGTTCCTGGGCCCGACCAGGGTTCCGCCGACCTCGACCTCGCCCGCCTCGGTGGCGCCTCGCACCACCACCAGGTTCACGTAGTCCTGTGACTCGGGGCTGCGGCGCTCCGAGACCTCGAGCCCGCGCTCGCGGGCGATCGTCGGTGCGTTCACGTACGACACCGGCTCGTGGACCACACCGGTCAGCGCGCCCTTCACGGCCGCCAGCGTCAGCACCCGCGTGTCGGCCTCGGCGATCCGCCCCACGTACTCGACGCCGAGGCGGCGCGTCGGGGCCTCGGCCAGGCCGGTCAGGATCCGGCCGAGCCGCTCGGCCAGCGGAAGGAACGGCCGGACCTGCTCGGTGACCTCGGCCGCGGCCACGTTGACGGCGTAGGGCACGAACTCGCCACGGAGCGCCAGCCGGACCATCTCGGCGATGGCCGCCCCGGCCTTGTCCTGGGCCTCCCGCGTCGCCGCGCCCAGGTGGGGGGTGACCACGACGTTCGGCAGGCCGAACAGCGGATGCTCGGTGACCGGCTCCTCGGAGAACACGTCGAGGGCAGCCCCGGCCAGCCTCCCGTCTCGGAGCGCCTCGGTCAGGGCCTCCTCGTCGACGATGCCCCCTCGGGCCGTGTTCACGATCCGGGCCTCCTCCTTCATGAGCCCGAGCTCGCGCTCGCCGATCAGGCCCTCGGTCTCCGCGGTCCGAGGAAGGTGGATCGTCACGATGTCCGCCTGGACCAGCAGGGCTCCGAGGTCCGGCATCAGCTCGATCGACAGCTCCCGGGCTCGCTCCCGCGACACGTAGGGGTCGAAGGCGATCAGCCGCATACCGAACGCCAGGGCCCGCTGGGCCACCATCGTCCCCACCCGGCCGAGCCCGACGATCCCGAGGGTCTTGCCGTGCAGCTCCACCCCCTGGAACCGCTCCCGCTCCCACCTGCCGGAGCGGAGGGCGGCGTCAGCGAGCGGGACGTTCCGGGCCGAGGCCAGGATGAGTGCGAGCGTGTGCTCCGCCGCCGAGAGGATGTTCGACTGGGGCGCGTTCACCACCATCACGCCGCGGCGGGTGGCCGCCTCGACGTCGACGTTGTCAAGGCCGATCCCGGCCCTGGCGATCACCTTCAGGTTCGAGCCCGCCTCGATGACGCTCGCGTCGACCTTCGTCTGGGAGCGCACCACCAGCGCGTCGTAGGGGGCGATCGCCTCGGCCAGCCCGCCGGAGGCCAGGTCGGTCCGGACGTCGACCTGGTGCTCCTCGCGGAGGAGGTCCAGGCCGCGGTCCGACAGCGGCTCGGTCACCAGGATCCGCATGAGGCGAGGATAGACGACCTCTGGGGACCCTCCTCCAGCCGTCCTTACTGCGGATCCGGACTAGCGTCAAGCAAGCCTTGACAGATACCTCAGCACATCGATACAGTGTCAAGCATGCCGGACGAACCCGGATCTCGGGTCCCGTCGGAGCTCCAGGCGAGCTGGACGATGGCCACGAGCGACCCCGACCCCATGAACGCCCTCGGGGCAACCGTGGGCCTGGCCCGCGGTGTGGACCGGCTGCAGGGCGCCCTGGTCGCAGAGGCGATCCGTGCCGGCTCCACCTGGGAGCAGGTGGGTGAGACGCTCGGCATCAGTCGACAGGCCGCGTGGGCCCGGTTCCGGGACGCGGTCGATCAGGAGGGAGGGAGAAGGGTGCAGGAAGAGAACGCTCGGCTCAAGGAACGGATCCACGAGCAGGTCAGATCGCTCCGTGATTCGATTCGAGCGATGGAGGACGAGCACCGGAGGTCCAGGACCGAGGCGATGGACCGGATCCGGGAGGTGGATCGGCGCTTCCGGCAGGAGCGCCAGGAGTTGAAGGATCGCATGAAGGCGTCGATCCGTTCCCTGCAGGATGAGCTTCGGTCCCGGAAGCGGCCGGGCTAGGGCGCAGCGCTCGCCGAGGCGAACACGTCCTCGGCCGCGGCGACAGCGGCGCCCCGCTTGACCGGGTACCCCATCGCCTCGAGGGTCAGCTCGAGCGCGGCCAGGCAGCGGATGATGTCGAACCGGTCGTACTGGCCCAGGTGACCGATGCGGAACACCTTCCCCTTCAGCGGCCCCTGGCCCGGCGCCAGGACGATGCCGTGGTCGGCGCGCACCTTGGCCACCAGCTCGTTGCCGTCGATGCCCTCCGGAGCGCGCACGGCCGTGACCGCCCAGGCCCGATCGAGGTGCTCGCCGTCCAGGTCCAGGCCCAGGGCGCGAACGCCCTCCTTGGTGGCCCGTGACAGGACCCGGTGCCGGGCCAGCACGGCCTCCTCGCCCTCCTCCTGGTAGAGCCGGAGTGCCTCGCGCAGGCCGAGCAGGAGGCTGATGGCCGGCGTCCAGGGGCTCTCCGGGTCGGGGAGGTCGTACGAGTGCTTGTACGCCGCCCAGTCGAAGTAGAACCGCGGGCTGGTTGCCTCCCGCGAGGCGGCCCACGCCGCGTCGGACACCGAGACGAAGGACAGGCCCGGCGTGGCGCCCAGGGCCTTCTGCGAGCCGCCCACGGCCACGTCGACGCCCCACGCGTCTCCCTCGTACGGCACCGCCCCGACCGAGGAGATCACGTCGACCACGAGCAGCGCATCGGCCTCGCGAGTGACGTGGCCGATCGCCTCGATGTCGTGCACGACGCCGGTCGAGGTCTCGCTGTGCTGGGCCAGCACACCCTTGGTCGGCGCTTCGGCCACGGCTGCGGCGATGTCCTCCGGCACGGTGGCCCGGCCCCAGTCGTACTCGATCCGGCGCACATCCAGGTGGAACGCCTCGGCGATGCGGGCGAAGCGGTCCCCGAAGTAGCCGGCCACCGGGACGACCACCCGGTCGCCGGGCGAGAAGAGGTTCGATACCGCCGACTCCAGGCCACCGGTCCCCGAGGCGGTGAAGACGAGCACGTCGCCCTCGGTCTTCAGCATGGCCTTCAGGCCGGTGGTCACCTCTCGGAGGAGCCGTCCGTAGCCCGGCCCGCGGTGATACACGAGCGGCCCCCCTTGGGCCTGGAGCACCTCGGGCGGCACCTGCGTCGGCCCAGGCGTCATCAGGATCTCGGGACGTTCCATGGCGTTTCCTCCGCCTCGGCGTCGCGGCTCAGCGTAGCACGGGCCCCTCGGCGCCCCTTCAGAGGAGGATCGCGAGGGTGTCGAAGAGGCGGTCGATGTCCGCCTCGGTGGTGAAGAAGTGGGGCGAGACCCGGATGCCGTCACCGCGGTGGTCGACGCACACGTCGCGCTCGTACAGCGCCTCGGCGATCTTGCCGGCCTGCTCCCCGACGCCGATATTGACCACGCCGCCGCGAGCTGAGCGGTCGCGCGGCGTACGCACCGGGAGTCCCGCCGCGTCGGCTCGTTCGATCAGGTAGTCGGTCAGCTCGCCCTGGCGCTCCCGGATCCGCTCCGGGCCGACCTCGGTGATGATCTCCAGCCCGCCGTGGGCGATGAACGCGGTGGGGGCGGGATGCGTCCCCGTCTCGAACCGTCGGGCGGTCGGGTGCCAGTCCAGCTCCTCGGTCTTGAACGCGAACGGCTCCCTCTGGCTCCACCACCCGGCGATGGCCGGCTCCAGCGTGGGGATCAAGTCCTTGCGCGCATACAGGAACGTCAGCCCCGGTCCCCCGCACAGCCACTTCAGGACACCGGTGGTGTGGAAGTCGCAGCCGACCTCGTGCACGTCGATGGGGACGATCCCGGCCCCGTGGAAATCGTCGATCACGGTCCAGGCGCCCGCTTCGCGGGCTATCCGGCAGATCTCCTTCACGTCGAGCAGGGCGCTGGAGCGGTACAGCACCCGGTTGATGATCACCAGCGCGGTCCGCTCGTCGATGGCCTCGGCGAACGATTCCACCGGTATGGTCAGGCCATCCTGGCTCCGCAGGAACGTGACCTCGGCGCCACGGCGGCGATGCGCCAGCGACACATGCCCGTCGGTGGGGAAATCCAGCTCGGTGAGCACGATGCGGTTGCGCTCCCCCGAGAGATCGAGGCACGACAGCACCGAGGCCAACGCCATGGTCACGTTCGTGGTGATGGCCAGCTCCGACGGCTCGGCGCCGACCATCCCGGCGTAGATCCGCTTGACCGCGCGGAGCCGGGGGAAGATACGCTCGAACCAGACCGGCTCGGGAGCGCCCATCGTCTCCCACGCCTCGACGTACTCCTGGAGGTACCGCTTCGACCGCTCGGACACGGGGCCGAGCGACGCGCTGATCAGGTAGGACTTCCGCTGCACGACAGGGAACTCGCCACGGTATGCCGCGAGGTCCCTCACAGGTAGGACCTCAGCTCCCACAAATCGGGGAAGAACCGCTTGTCGAGCGTGGTCCGGAGGTACGGTGCGCCGCTGGAGCCGCCGGTCCCGCGCTTCGTCCCGATCTGCCGCTCCACCATCAGGATGTGGCGCTGGCGCCACAGCGAGAACAGCTCGTCGTGCACCAGGAGGTCCTCGGACAGGTACCAGAGGTCGGCGAAGGCGTCGCGATCGCGGGCCATCTTCAGGAGGCTGGTGCGGCAGGTCTCGTCGTCGCCCTCCGGCATGGGGAGCCCGCTCGACTCCAGCATCGAGCGGAAGGCCTCCCACAGCGTGGGCTCCTCGAGCCGGCGCCCCAGCCGCTCCCGCTCCCCCGGCTCGGTGGCGCCGTCGAGGAACCGCGGCTCCTTCAGGCCCGAGATGAACTCGATCTCGCGGAACTGGGCCGACTGGAACCCGCTGGCCGGCGAGAGGTTCGAACGGAACTGCAGGAAGTCCTGTGGCGACATCGTCTCGATCACATCGAGCTGCTCGATCAGGAGCCGCTCGATCGAGTGGATCCGGCGCAGCAGGTGGCGGGCCCGGTGCGCGTCGCCCTCGAACATGGCGTCGCGGACCGCCTCGAGCTCGAACACCATCTCGCGGAACCACAGCTCGAAAGCCTGGTGGACGATGATGAACAACAGCTCGTCGTGGGCCGGGGGCTTCGACAGCGGTGCCTGGAGCGCGAGCAGCTCGGGGACCTTGAGGTAGGACCCGTAGGAGAGCTGGCCCTCCTCGTCGGAGACCTGACCCATGCGACGAGTGGTGGGGTCGCCCATCGCGGGAATCGTACCGCCCGGCCGGGGGTCAGGCCGGGAGCGGACCGGCGTCGAGGAGGCGGCGGCGCCACTCGTCAGGCCAGGCCCGGGGCTTCCCCTCCTCGT
>CALAEC010000212.1 GCA_937890785.1 uncultured Actinomycetes bacterium | reverse complement strand
TCGGGGTCACCGGATGGATCAGATTGCCCACCATCCCGAGCAGCGCCCCGACCACCGCGACGCCCCCGCCGATCCTGAACACCATGCGGTCTTCTTCCGACCGTCCCTCCATCGAAAACCCCTCCTTCTCACGCTGGATCGCCGCTCTATCTAGTATGGATAGTGTCACTATCCATACCGGATGTCAAGCCTCGCCTCCTTGGCCATCGCCAGGTACCGAGGGCGGCCGTGACCGGGGCCGAGACTACGAGAGGCTCTCCTCCATCAGCCGCAGGAGCTTGGTGGTCGTGTTCCAGTTGCGGATCGTCATGTACTTGTAGGCCGGGAGCGAGGCCACCCTGTTGAGCCTGCTCTGGACCGCCCGGCTCGCCAGCCGACGGAAGTACAGGACGCCACGGCCGGAGGAGAGCTGGTCGACCTCGGGGTGCGTGGGCACGGTCCGGAGCGCGGCCGCCGCCGTGAGCGGGGCCTTGAGGAAGACGACGTCGTACAGGTAGGTGCCGGGCTTGACCCCGAACCCCTTGGGCGCCCCATCGACCACGGCGCGCAGCTGTGCATTGCTCCGCACGACGACACTTGCCCGGTAGCCGAACTTCCTGGAGAGCATCCCTTCGATCCGGCGCTCCTGTGCAGCCGTGCTGGACCTGGCGGCTCGGAACAAGACGTTCCCGCTCTGGATGTAGGTGGCCACGTCCTCGAAGCCGGCCGCCTCGAAAGAGGCCTTCAGCTCGGCCATCTTGATCAGGTTCTTGCCGCCCACGTTGATCCCCCGCAGCAGCGCGACGTAGGAAGCCATCGCTCAACCGTCGGATTGACCCGCCAAACTCGGGCCTTGGTCCCAGGTGAGCGAGGTCACGCGGCGTCGGTCTCCGGAATCGCCACCTGACGACCGGCGGTCGCGATCGGGGCGCTGATGGTGATCGACTGCTCGGTCCTCAGATCCTGCGTCATCTCAACCCCCCCGATCCGCGAAGCCAGGAGCGTCCGGGCGCTCAAGCGCGAAGGCGATCGCCTTGTCGATGCCCATCGCCGCTCCTTCGTTCCACGCCGCGTCCGCCGCCTCGGGGTCCAGGCTCCTCCGAGACTCATCCAGCACCTCTTCCGAGCGCATCAGCTCCGCCGGAGGACCGCCCCCGACGTCGTTCTTCAGGGCCGAGGCGGCACCGGCCAGCAGCAGGGCGCGCTCGTGCCGACCCTCCATCGTCTCGACCATCGCCATCTCCTCCAGGGCCGTGGCGATCCCGGTCGGGTTGCCCACCTCGACGAAGATGCTCAGCGCCTCACGCTGCGCTGCGGCTGCTGCCCCGCTGTCGCCGAACCTCAGGTAGAACGAGCCGAGGCCGGCGAGAGACTCAGCGGTGGAGAACAGGTTGCCCAGCTCGCGATAGATGTCCAGAGCTTCCTCCACCATGGGCAACCCCTGTTCGGGCCGGCCCTCTCGGAGCTCGCGGTTCCCCAGGAGCCACAGGCTGTCGGCGGCCAGCTGCCGGTCGCCGATCGACGCGGCCATCTCCTGGACCGTGCGGAGCTTGGCCATCCCCTCCTCCTCGTCGCCCCGGATGCGGTCGAGGAAGGACAGGTTGAACAGCGCTTCTGCCACCGCCTGGGGCTCGTCGAGCTCGCGGGCGATCTCAAGCGCCTCCGAGTAGAACCGCTCGGTGGCCGGGTAGTCGTTCTGCCAGTAGGCCAACCCCCCAGCGCCGGTCAGGGCCTTGAACCGCTGAGGGGTTCGCCCCGCGCCCCCCGGAGCGTGGAGCAGCTTTTCGAGCCTCCGACGACCCTCGGCGAGGTGGCCACGCTGGTGCCAGAACCTCCACAGGGCCCCGGCCGCCTCCTGGCCCGCAGGGACCTCGCCGGCCTCGATCGACCACGACAGGGCGGTGCGGAGGTTGTCGTGGTCACGGTCGAAGCGATCGAGCCACTCCTTCTGATCGGCCCCCACCAGATGCGGCTCCGCCCGGACGGCCAGGCCCAGGAAGAACATGGCGTGGCGCCGCCGTGCCTCAGCAGCGTCGAACTCCTCGTCGAGCCTCTCGATGGCATACTCGCGGATCGTCTCGAGCATCTGGAACCGAACCTCGCCACCGGGAGTCTCGGCTCTCCGGAGCAAGCTGTCGTCGACCAGCGAGCCGAGGACGTCCAGCACGGGCACCCCGAGGTCGTGGTCGGCGACCGCTTCGATCGCCTCGAGCGCTCCCCCACCCGAGAACGTGGCCAGCCGCGCGAACAGGCGTCGCTCCGGCTCCTCCAACAGCCGGTAGCTCCAATCGATGGCTCCGCGAAGGGTCCGCTGTCGCTCCGGGAGGCTTCGGGGCCCGGATGTCAGGAGCGCGAGGCGCTCGTCAAGTCGCGGCAGCATCGCCTGTGGGCTCAGCACGTTGACCCGCACTGCCGCGAGCTCGATGGCCAGGGGCAGGCCGTCGAGCCTCGAACAGATCTCGGCGACGGCCAGGGCGTTCTCCTCGGTGAGCTGGAAGTCCGGGCGGATGTCTCGCGCTCGCTCCACGAACAGGGACACGGACTCAGACCGGCCGAGCCTGTCGATGACCTCCGTGCTCCCCAGCTCCGGCAGCTTCAGTGGGGGCACCGGATACTCCCGCTCGCCGTAGACGGACAGCACCGATCGGCTGGTCACCAGGACCTTCAGGCCCGGCGCGTGAGACAGGAGATGCTCGACGGCCAGCGCGGCGTCGAGGACCTGCTCGAAGTTGTCCAGGATGAGGAGGAGCTTGCGGTCGCGGAGGTGCTCCTCCAGGCACTGGAAGACGGGCTCGCCGGGATCCCTGGTGGCCCCGATGGCGATCGCGATCTCGGTGGGTACGACCGATGGATCGGTGACCGCAGCGAGGTCGACGAACCACACGCCGTCGACGAACGCCGGAAGTTCGCGGTACCCGACCTCGAGGGCCAGGCGCGTCTTCCCGGTCCCTCCCGGCCCGGTGAGGGTGAGGAGGCGGGTTCCTTCAAGCGCAGCCTGCACCTCCCGGATGGCCTCGTCGCGACCGACGAAGCTACTCATCTGGGCGGGGAGGTTGTTGGGGCGGGCGTCGAGCGTTCGCAACGGGGGGAACTCAGCGGGGAGCTCGCCGATCGAGACCTGGAAGAGGCGCTCTGGGTGCGGGATGTCCTTGAGGCGATGGTCGCCGAGGTCAACGAGCTCCATCCCCTCGGGGAGGGTCTGCTGAACCAGCTCCTTCGTGGCCCCCGACAACAGGACCTGCCCCCCGTGTCCGGCGTCCCCGATCCGGGCTGCGCGATGAACGTCGAGGCCGACGTATCCGTCGCCGACCCGGGTGCCCTCACCCGTGTGCAGCCCGATCCGGACCCGGACATCGGCGCCGCCCGGCCAGGTATGGCTGGCCAGCTCCCGCTGGATGTCGATGGCTGCCCGGACGGCAGCTCCCGGGGAAGCGAACACGGCGAAGAAAGAGTCGCCCTCGGTATCGATGACCTCGCCCCCCTCCCCCGCCAGCGCCTGGCGAAGGATGTCGCGGTGCTCCGCGAGGAGCGCGGCGTACCGGTCTCCCAGCTGCCGCAGGAGCAGCGTGGAACCCTCGATATCGGTGAACAGGAACGTGACCGTTCCGGTCGGCAGCTGCGTGGCTTCCGCCATGCTCAACACCTGTAACGACGTTTCAGGGACTCGGCTTCCCGCTCCGGCGTCTGGGCTGCCGGCATGCCCCTTGGTCCCTGCGCTCGCCGGAGAAGTGGGCTCCTGAACCAGGTTAGCTCTCGGCCGGGGTATACGTCGCCAGGATCGCGCCCATTGTCGTCGCCTGACTGTCGACCAGCCGAAGCGTTCGAAGCAGTCCATCTCCGGGGAACAGGCGCTTACCGCCGCCCAGGAGGACCGGGTCGATCATCAGCCGAAACTCGTCGACCAGGTCGTGCTCCACCAGCGTTCGGACCAGGTCCGTGCTGCCGATGACCAGAAGATCGCCGCCATCCTCCTCCTTGAGCGCGGCCACTGCAGCGCCGACGTCGCCCTGGAGGAGCCTCGAGTTCTGCCAGGGAAGCGGTTCGGAGAGGGTCCTCGACGCAACGTACTTCGCCTTCGTGTTCAGTGGCTCAGCCAGGACCCGCTCCTCCTCGGACGAAGAGTTCGGCCAGTACGCCCCGAGGATCTCGTAGGTCCGCCTCCCGAACAGATAGCCTCCTGCCCCGACGATGTTCTCGGCCACCCACTTCTGGGAGGAGACGTCCTCGAAGTAGGGAAGGGCCCAGCCACCGTGCTGGAAACCGCCTGACGTGTCTTCATCCGGAGCGCCTGGAGCCTGCACCACCCCGTCCAGGCTCATCCACTCGAACACGATCACCTTCCGCATCTCACACTCCT
>CALAEC010000211.1 GCA_937890785.1 uncultured Actinomycetes bacterium | reverse complement strand
TGCCGGTCCTACGCGGGACCTCCAGGGGCCCTCGCATCGTCGCTGATCCAGCCTCCCAGAGCAGGACTAGGGCGGGGTTCCCGGAAGGGATGGCCCCTACCCGCCACGTTCGACGCGCTGATAGCGGACGTAGACGACGCGAGACCCGAACCTCCGGGTTTCGACCAGCTCCAGGTTGATCCTCTCGTCCAGGGGTGGGAAGTAGGGCGTGCCGCTGCCCAGGACCACCGGATTGACGAAGAGCCGATACTCGTCGATGAGGCCCGCCTTCGTGAGGGTGGAGGCCAGGCCGGCGCCACCGACGGCCACGTCCTTTCCCGGTTGTTCCTTCAGCCTGGCGACCTCTTCGGCAACCCCGTCTCTGACCAGCCTGGCGTTGCCCTCGACCTTCTCCAGAGTCGTCGAGAAGACGATCTTCGGCAGGTCCTTCCAGATACGGGCGAACTCGAGCGTGTAGTCCGGGGCCGACGGTTCCTCATCGGCGGTTTCCCAGTACAGCATGACCTCGTACAGCCGCCGTCCGAGGAGGTGGGCCCCCAACTCCCGAGTCTGCTCGTTGTGAAACCGATGCAGCTCCTCGTCCGGCGCCGACCAGTCGATCTCTCCGTTGGGTCCGGCGATGTAGCCGTCCAGCGACACTGTCATCGAGTAGATCAGCTTCCTCATGGCGGTCCTTCCGATCGGAGTCCGTCTATTTGGCGGCGCGGTACTTGACGTGGGTAACGCCGGGCGCCTCGATGGCGCGCACCTGCTCTACTCCGATTCTGCCGACGTTCGCGAGCAGCCGCTCGCCGTCACTGAGCAGGATCGGGACGACGTGGAGCTCGAACTCATCGACCAGCCCCGCGGCGAGGTACTGCTGGACGACGTTGGCGCCTCCGCCGATCACCACATCCTGGCCGGCCGCGGCCCGCTTGGCCTGCTCGAGCGCGGGCTCGATCCCCTCGGTCACGAAGATGAAGGTGGTGCCTCCCTCCATCTCCAGGGGCTCCCGAGGATGGTGGGTGAGCACGAAGACCGGGGTGTGGAAGGGAGGGTTGTCGCCCCACCAGCCGTTCCAGGGAGGGTCGTCGCTCCACGGGCCGGGCCCGCCCCCGAACATGTTCCGGCCCATCACCGTCGCCCCGACGTTCGACAGCGCCTCCTCGACCACGGGCGTGCTGACATTGACTTCGCCACCATCCAGGCCATGCTGCTGGCGCCACGCCTCGAGCTCGACGACCCACTGGTGGAGATCCTCGCCGCCCACGCCGAGAGGGTTCTCCTCGCTCTGGTCAGGGCCGGCGACGTATCCGTCCAGCGAAACAGAGATGTGGAACCTGAGCTTGCTCATGGGAAAGCCCTCCTCTCTTTCGGCAGTCTCAGGGACGGCCGCTCCCGATGCCATCCTCTGTAGAGACCCCGCCCCCC
>CALAEC010000210.1 GCA_937890785.1 uncultured Actinomycetes bacterium | reverse complement strand
GATCGCCTTCGGGAAGATCGCCCACACGTATTCCCAGAACGAGTCGGCCTGCTGCCAGTAGTAGAACAACGCGCCGAAGATCCCGAGGCCGTAGAGGGCTCCACCGCCCGCGGCGGCGCCCGTGCTGCCTTTCGACATCGCCTTCCCTCCCATCGATCGTCCTGAGGACCCTATCCGAACGAAGCGAGCTACCGGCACGCCATATCGGAGCCGGTCTCCCTCGAGGGTCTCCCGGACCCGGTCGCGGCCGAGACTGTCACGTCAGTGGAGGACGACGAATCGGAGCGGACGACCCCGGACTATTCGGGCGCTACTGAAAACCGCGGTGTCGGCGGTTCGAATCCGTCCCTCGCCACTCGGGCCGGGGACGCGGGGCCCCCCTAGCCGACCGCGGACCGCTCGAGCAGGCGCCGGACCTCGGACTCCCAGTACCGGCGGTGCCCACCCAGCGTCCTGATCGAGGACAGCTTGCCGGCCTTTGCCCACCTGGTGACGGTCTTCGGGTCCACCCGGAACAGCGCCGCGACCTCGGCGGGTGTGAGGAGACGCTCGTGATCCATGTCACCGTTGCCGTTCATCGCCCATCTCCCTTCCCTGGTGCTGACCAACCATTGTCCGAGGGGTCGGCCGATCGGGCCATAGACAAAACGGGCCATTTCCGAATAGCCCCTTTGTACTAGAGCGAGGATGCCTCAGTTGAGGGATTCGCGAATCTTGGCCTCTGCCCACCGTCCGGCCACCCGCTGGTAGAGGTCACCGGCCCGCTCGAGGTCGCCGACTTCGAGCGCGTCGACGGCCTCCTGGATCTCCCCGGCGGAGTGGTCCTCGTCGAGGTCGTTCCAGCCGGCCGACGCCGCGGCGTCTCCGTAGTCGAGCTCGACGCCTGAGCCGGCCGGGAAGCTCGCCAGCCAGTCGTCGATGTCCCGCACCACCGAAGCCACCCCGTCGAGGCCGCCGCGATCGAGCACCCCCGCGGCCCGCCGGGCCCGGCGGCGGGCCGCCGCCAGGCCGGTCCAGTAGAACGCCCGGAACTCGCCGTCCGGCCGATCGACGATCCGGCGCTCGGCGTCGTCGAACAGCACGAACCACCGGACCGGGACGTGCCAGGCGCTCTCGAGCACGGTGGGCACCGCCCTGGGGTTCCGCCGGCGGATCCGGGCCAGCTCCCGTGCGGCCCGCCTGGCCTCGGCCTCGGGCACCAGCGCCTCGGCCACCTCGCCCGGCACGGTCTCCCGCAGCGACAGCAGGCCGGCCAGGACCCGGAGCCGCGTCGTCGACGGGCACACGAACCAGCGGCCGTCCACCAGGCGGACCTGGGCGCGATCCTCGTCGCTGGTGAGCAGGCCGAGGCGTCCGCCGGCGGCCCGCCGCTGACGGTAGACGGGCGCGCCGGACGCCTCGTGCTCGCGGCGCACGATGTACCGCTCCCACCGGGCGCGGTCGCCCTCGGTGAACGCGTCGATCGGCTGGAAGACACGCAGGTATGCAGAGCCGCGCACGGCGGTCATGATAGCGCCGCCCGGCCCGGGCTCCGGTGCTATATTCGCCCGGCTCGGCCGGATTGGAGCGGGTGGTGGGCGTCTTCTCGGAGCTGGGCAACGAGTACGAGGAGGTCGTGTTCTTCCACGACCCTCCGTCGGGTCTCCGCGCCATCGTGGCCATCCACTCCACCGCCCTGGGCCCCGCGCTCGGCGGGACGCGCTTCTACCCCTTCGACTCCGAGGAGGACGCGCTGGTCGACGTCCTCCGCCTGGCCCGGGGGATGACGTACAAGGCCGCGGCCGGTGGACTCGACCTCGGGGGCGGGAAGGCCGTCATCATCGGCGACCCCCAGCGGGACAAGAGCGAGGAGCTCCTCCGGGCGTACGGTCGCTTCATCGACTCCCTGGGCGGCCGGTACGTCACCGCCGAGGACGTGGGAACGTCGCGTCCCGACATGGACGTGCTCCGCCGGGAGACCAGGTGGGTCACCGGCGTGTCGAAGCGACTGGGCGGCTCCGGCGATCCGTCGCCGGTCACCGCATACGGCGTGTTCCAGGGGCTCCGGGCCTGCGTCGAGGAAGCGCTGCGGGCGTCCTCCCTCGAGGGGGTCCGCGTCGTCGTTCAGGGCGCCGGCAAGGTCGGCGCCGCCCTTATCCGGCATCTGGTCGAGGCGGGGGGCGTGGTGTCGGTGGCCGACGTGGACGTCGACGCGGTCGCTCACGTCGTCGCCGAGCACGGCGTCGAGACCGTCGACCCCGCCAAGGCGCACGCCGTGGAATGCGACGTGTTCGCACCGTGCGCGTTGGGAGCGGTGATCCGCGACGACACGCTGGCCGAGCTCAAGTGCCGCGTGGTCGCGGGTGCGGCCAACAACCAGCTCCAGCGCCCCGAGCACGCCCAGGCGCTTCAGGAGATGGGGATCCTGTACGCGCCCGACTTCGTGATCAACGCCGGCGGCCTGATCAATGTGGCCGACGAGCTGGGCGGCTACGACCGCGAGCGCGCCATGGCCAAGGTCGAGGGGATCTACCGAACGCTGCGAGACGTGTTCCGCCGAGCCCGGCTCGAGGGGATCACGCCGTCGCGGGCCGCCGAGCGCCTGGCCGAGGATCGGATCGCCACCGTGGGCCGCGTCAGGCTCCTCTGGGTTCCACCGCGTTAGCCCTTCATTTCCAGGGTGTTTGCATCGGCCCCGCTCGTCTGGTACTGATACGCGCGGTTTGCCTGCCCGGCCACCACACCGCCCACGGCGGTTGTGCAGGACCGCCCTCGCCCTGGGCGTCGCCGCAGCCCTCACGGTGACGCCCGGTCCAGTGACGGCCGCCGGGACCACCGTCACCACCTCGTCCAGCGAGCTCAAGGTGCTGAGCATGGTGAACTCGTCCCGCGCGGCCAGTGGGATCGGGGCGCTGAGCCTTTCGGAGCGCCTCACCCGGATGGCTCGCCGGCACAGCCGGCGGATGGCCAGCGAGCGGCGGCTGTTCCACCACTCCTGCCTGGCGTGCCGGTTCCCCAGTGGCTGGAAGCTCCTCGGCGAGAACGTGGGGATGGCGCCGACGCTTCGGCGGATCCACCGGATGATGATGAGGAGCGATGGCCACCGTAGCATCCTCCTCAACGGGGGCTTCCAGCGCGTCGGGATCGGCGTGGTGAGGAAGGGCGGGACCTACTGGGTCACGGAGATCTTCTACGCGTGATGTGCGTCGGCCCGGAGCCGCCGCCCCCGCGGGCGTTATCCCACTTCACAAGCGTTCTCGCCGTTCCCCCGGACGCTTCGTCCGCTTCGCGGCCCCGGCGCGCGGGTCTGCGATAATCCCTCCTCGGCCCGGCACCCGGGCCGAGGAGGCGACGTGACCCCAGCGGACGACGAGCTCGCTCGGATCCTGGACCCCAGCGGGGCCGTGGTCGACCGGGAGGCCCGGGAGGCCCTCGACCTGAAGGAAGAGGACCTCCGGGCCATGTACCGGGCCATGGCCCTGGCCCGGCAGGTCGACCTGGAGTGCACGGCGCTCCAGCGACAGGGCGAGCTCGCGGTGTACCCGCCCCTCCTGGGGCAGGAGGCCGCCCAGGTCGGGAGCGCGTACGCGCTCGGCGAGGAGGACTTCGTGTTCCCCGCCTACCGGGAGGTCGGTGTGGCCATCATCCGGGGGATCGATCTCGTCGAATACACACACTTTCACCGGGGCACGCGGCACGGCGGGATCGACAACCCGGTTGACCGCCGGTTCGCCGAGGTGACGATCCCCATCGCCACCCACGCGCTCCACGCGGTGGGATGGGCCATGGGAACGAGGAAGGACGGTGGCCGCGGATGCGCCATCGTGTACTTCGGCGACGGCGCCACGTCCGAGGGAGACTTCCACGAGGCATGCAACTTCGCTGGCGTGTTCAAGGCGCCGGTGATCTTCTTCTGCCAGAACAACGGGTGGGCGATCTCAGTCCCCCTGGCCCGGCAGACCGCCGGGAAGATCTACCGGAAGGCCGATGGGTACGGCTTCCCCGGGGTCCGGGTCGACGGCAACGACGTGCTCGCGGTCTACCGGGCCACCCGCGAGGCCACGGATCGGGCCCGGGCGGACGGCACACCGACCCTGATCGAGGCCATGACGTACCGGATGGGCCCACACTCCACCGCCGACGACCGGAGCCGCTACCAGCCCGAGGAGGAGATCGAGCAGTGGCGGAGCCTCGACCCCCTGTTCCGGTTCCGCAAGTACCTGGAGACCGAGGGCGCCATCGACCACGCCTTCGTGGAGCAGGTCGAGAACGACGCCGGCGAGCTCGCCGCGGAGATCCGCACCGGCATCGTGGAAGCGCCGCCCCGGAACGTCCGCGAGATCTTCGAGTGGACGTTCACCGAGCTTCCCCCGCACCTGACGCGTCAGCGTGACGAGGTCGTGGCGGCGCTCGAAGGCGAGGAGGAGGGCGCCGGTGGCTGACGTCACGATGGCGCAGGCCCTCAACGGCGCGCTCCGCCGCGCGCTGGCCGACGACGACCGCGTGCTGATCTTCGGCGAGGACGTCGGCACGCTCGGCGGCGTGTTCCGGATCACCGACAAGCTGCAGGCCGAGTTCGGCGAGGACCGCGTGTTCGACACCCCGCTGGCCGAGTCCGGGATCGTCGGCATCTCGGTGGGGCTGGCCCTGGCGGGGTGGCGGCCCGTGCCCGAGATCCAGTTCGACGGGTTCTCGTACCCGGCGCTCGACCAGGTGATCTCCCACGTCGCCAAGTACCGGTTCCGCTCGGCGGGGACCGTGAACATGCCGATCGTCCTCCGGATCCCCTGCGCGGGAGGGATCGGAGCCGCCGAGCACCACTCGGAGAGCCCCGAGGCGTACTACGCCCACACGGCGGGGCTCAAGGTGGTGATCCCCTCGACGCCCATCGACGCGTTCAACCTCCTGCTGTCCTCGATCCGGGATCCCGATCCGGTGATCTTCCTCGAGCCGAAGAGCCGGTACTGGTCGAAGGAGTCGGGCGAGCTCGAGCCGAACGGCCTTCCGATCGGACGGGCCCGGGTGCTCCGCGAGGGCGAGCACGGCACGCTGGTGACCTGGGGCGGCATGGTTCCCCGCTGTCTCCAGGCCGCGGAGGCCGCCGCCGAGGACGGCGTGTCGCTCGAGGTACTCGACCTTCGGTGCCTGGTGCCCCTCGACCTGGAGGCGCTGATCGCCTCGGCCCGCAAGACCGGTCGGGTCGTGGTGGTGCACGAGGCTCCGATGACGGCCGGGTTCGGCGCCGAGGTCGTGGCCAGGGTCGTCGAGGACGCATTCGAGTACCTGGAGGCCCCGGTGCTCCGGGTGACCGGCTACGACACGCCCTACCCGCCGGCCAAGTCGGAGGAGTATTACCTCCCCGACCTCGATCGGATCCTCGGAGCCGTCCAGCGCACGCTCACCTTCTAGACTGCTCCCATGGCCGAGCGCGTGTTCAACCTCCCGGACCTCGGTGAGGGACTTGAGGACGCCGAGATCGTCGAGTGGAAGGTCGCCGAGGGCGACACGGTGGCCCTCAACCAACCTCTGGTCGAGGTCAACACGGCCAAGGCCCTGGTCGAGATCCCCTCTCCGGTGGCCGGCGTGGTGACCTCGCTGCACGGGCAGGACGGCGACGTCGTCAAGGTCGGCGCGCCCCTGGTGACCTTCGCCGTCGAGGGCGAGGAGCCCACCGAGGCCCCGGCCGCAGCCGGCGCCGACGAGGCCCCTGCCGAGGGAAGCAAGCGGCAGGCCGTCCTGGTCGGCTACGGCGTGGGCGAGGGGCCGGCCGGCGCGCGGCGGCGACCACGGCTGACGCCGCCGGGCCCGAGGAAGGCACCGGCCGCGGCCGCCGAGCCCGCTCCGGAGCCGGCGACGGCGTCGGTCGCTCCGACCCCTTCGGGCGGTGCTCGGGCCACCCCGGTGGTGCGGAAGCTCGCCCGCGAGCGCGGCATCGACCTGGCCTCGGTCAGCGGTACGGGCCCGGACGGAAGGATCACTCGCGATGATGTCCTCAAGGTGGCGGCGGGCAGCGGAGGAGCGACTGTGACGAGTGGCCCAGCCGACCTGAAGCCGGTGGACACTTCGCCACGAGGAACCGGAGCGACGCAGGCGCCCTCGGCCGCTACAAGCGTGGGCGCCGAGGAGCGGATCCCGGTCCGCGGAGCCCGCCGGCTGATCGCACAGAAGATGACCCGCTCCTGGCGGGAGATCCCCCAGGTGACCTCGTTCCACACCGTCGACGCCACGCAGGTCGACGCGCTGCGACGGGAGCTCAGCACCGAAGCGGCGCGGGTCAGCGCGCTGGCCGTGATCGTCCGAGCCCTGGTGGAGATCTGCCGCGACCATCCCATGCTGAACAGCTCGTTCGAGGAGGACGCCGGCGAGATCGTGGTCCGCAGGGCCTACCACGTCGGGATCGCGGCCGACACCGAGCGCGGGCTCCTGGTCCCGGTGATCCGCGACGTCGATCGGAAGGGCATCACCGAGGTGGCTCAGGAGATGGTCGAGGTCGTCGAGGCCGCCCGCAACGGACGGGCCACGCCGGAACAGCTGACCGGCAGTACGATCACCGTGTCGAACTACGGCGTGTACGGGTCCGATGCCGGCACCCCGATCATCAATCACCCCGAGGCCGCGATCCTGGGGGTGGGCCGGATCGCCCCGAGGCCGATGGTTGTCGACGGCCGGCTGGAGGCCCGGACGGCGGTGACCCTGGCCCTCACCTTCGACCATCGCATCATGGACGGCGCCGACGCCGACCGGGCCATGACCGCCCTGCGGGAGCTTCTGGAGAGCCCGTTCCGGCTCGGCGGCCTCCCTCGGTGAGGATCGTCTCGCTGCTCCCCTCCGCCACGGAGCTCGTGTTCGCACTCGGCCTGGGCGATGACCTGTCGGGCGTGACCTTCGAGTGCGACTACCCGGCCGAGGCCAGGGCGAAGCCCGTGGTCTCCGACACCACGCTCCCGACCGACCGGCCGCTGTCGGCGGCCGAGATCGACACGCAGGTGAACGAGCGGATGGCCGAGCGGCAACCCCTGTACCGGCTCGACAAGGAGCTGATCGCCACGATCCAGCCCGACCTGATCCTCACGCAGGACCTCTGCCGGGTGTGCGCGGTTCCGTCCGGCCAGGTCGAGGAGGCCCTGGAGGAGCTCGGCTGCCGGGGCCAGGTCGTGTCGATTGACCCCACCGGGCTCGAGGAGGTCCTGGCGTCGTTCCTGGAGGTCGGCCGGGCCACCGGGACCGAGCCACGGGCTGAGGAGCTGGTGGCGTCGCTACGGGACCGGATCGATGCGGTCAAGGCGCGAGCAGCCCGCCTCCCCGAGATCCGTACGTTCCCCATGGAGTGGCTAGACCCGCCGTTCGTCGGTGGCCACTGGATCCCGGAGATGATCCGGCTGGCGGCCGGCGTGTCCCTCCTGTCTGAGCCGAAGGAGCGATCCCATCGGGTGACATGGCGGCAGATCGCGGACGCCTCCCCGGAGGTGGTCGTCCACATGCCGTGCGGCTACTACCTGCCCGAGGCCGAGGAGGAAGCCGTCCGTCTGTACGCGGTCCCGGAGTTCCGTGAGACCACCGCCTACGCTGGGGGCACCGTCTACGCCACCGACGCCTCCTCGTACTTCTCCCGGCCGGGGCCCCGGCTCATCGACGGGCTGGAGGCGGTCGCCTGGGCCATCCACCCCGAGGCCTATCCCGAGCCACCGCCCGGCATGATCGCCCGCGTTCCGGCTCGTGCGCTAGGCTGACTCCGTGCCCAACCGCGTCACGCCCGAGCATGTCGGGAGCCGGGTCACCTTCCAGTACGAGCTCCCCAACGGGTACGTCTCCGAGGTCGTCGGCATCCTCCGCTGGTTCGACGAAGCCGCCCAGACGTTCGTGGTCGAGGACCGGGACGGTCGGCTGGTGCGGGTGCCGGCCAGGGGCGTCCGGCACGGCCGCCCCGTGGTCGTCCGCCCCGGCTAGACCGAAGCCCGCTGGCCCTCCCGGCGGAGCGGCAGCGTGAACGTGATCCGGGTGCCGCCCTCGTCGCGGTTCTCCGCCCACACCCGGCCGCCGTGGCCCTGGATGAGGCTGCGCACGATGAACAGGCCCAAGCCCACGCTGCCCACCCGGGCGTCGCCGTCCCCCCGCTGGTAGCGGTCGAAGATCCTCGGCAGTTCCTCCTCGGGGATCCCCTTGCCGTCGTTCGACACGCTGATCCGAACGTGGTCCGGCTCCGCCTCGGCCTCCACCTCGATGGCCGTCCCGTCCGGTGAGTACTTCACGGCGTTGTCGAGGAGGTTCGCCAGGATGTGCTCGATCGCGCTCCGGTCGCCGTACACGGTCGGCAGGTCTTCGGAGATCCGCATGTCGATCACCCGATCGCCGAGGACGCCGGCGAACGCAGCCACCTCCTCGCCGACGATCGCCCGGAGGTCCAACGGTTCGCGGGACAGCACGCGTGCGCCCTCCTCGATGCTGGTGGCCATCAGGAGCTGTTCGATCATGTCGAGCATCCGTGCGGCCTGCTTCTCGATGACGCGGTTGAACTCCCGGGCCTGCTCCACGGTGGCGTTCTCCCCAAGCTGCTTCAGGAGGCGCACGTACCCCATGATCGACGTGAGCGGCGACTTGAGGTCGTGGGTCACCACCGCCAGGAACTCCCGGCGGCGGACGTCGACCTCGGCCAGGCGCTCGGATGCCGCCCGCTCCAGCTCGAACAACCGGGCGTTGGCGATGGCGATGGCGGCGTGCTCGGCGAACACCGTGAGGGCCCGGAGGTCATGCTCGCTGTACAGGCGGTCGCCGTCGGAGACGCTGATGTTGAGCACCCCCACGGGCTCCGACCTCGCGTACAGCGGCGCCGACATCGCGGAGCGCACGCGGCGATCCTTCGGCACCAGGCGGCGGAACCGCGGATCGGTCACGTCGCCGCGCAGGATCACCGCCTCGCGAAACTCGGCCACCCACCCGGCCACGCCCTCACCGACCGCGATGCGCTGCGTGGCCGCCTCGGGGGACAACCCCACCGACGCGGCGATCCGCAGCGACGTCTTCCCCTCCTCGAACAGCATCACCGAGCCCTCGGTGGCACCGAGGAGGTCCTGGGCCGACCGGAGGATCAGCTCGAGCACGTCCTCGAGCGAGAGCGTCGAGGCGACGGCCCGGCCCGCCTGCGAGATCGCGGTGAGCTCCCCCACCCGGCTCGACAGCGCCGTGGACAGCACCCGCTCCTCGATCAGGGCGCGCTCGGTGCGATCCAGGGCCCGCTCTTTCTCCCGAACGTAGAGCGCGAACGCCACCGCCAGGAGCACGAACGCCACCCGGATCACGTCCGGCGAGAGCCACGCAGGGGGCTCCTGCCCCAGCAGGCGCTCGGCGATCGATACCAGGACCACGCCCGCCCCGACCAGGACCAGCACCAGCAGGAGGAGGCGGAACAGCTGCCGCCGCCGGCTCTGGACTTCCTCCAGACGCGGCGTCCGAACCTCGCTCTGGGTGACGACGGGGCGCTCGCTCACCCGACCCGAACCCCCGACTCCTCGGTGACCAGGCCGACCACGGCGGCTTCGAAGCCGTGCCGGGTGAACACCGCCACAACGTCATCGGCAGCGGCCGGCGAGGCGATCAGCACCATACCCAGACCCATGTTGAACGTGCCGAACAGGTCCACATCTGACACATCGGCACGGCGGGCCACGAAACCGAAGACCTCGTGCGGGATCCATGAGGATCGATCCAGCGAGGCCCCCAGCCCGTCAGGGAGGGCTCGGGGCAGGTTGCCCGGGATCCCGCCCCCCGTGACGTGCGCGGCGGCGCCCAGAAGCCCCCGGCGGGCGGCTTCGGCCACGGCCGGCACGTAGATCAGCGTGGGCTCCAGGAGCTCTTCGACCAGAGGGCGGGCCAGGCCCTCAGGGACCGCGTACAGGTCAAGGCCCTCGACGGCCTGCCGGACCAGGCTGAATCCGTTCGCGTGGAGCCCCGATGACCGCACCCCGACCAGCACGTCGCCCGGCCGGACCCGGGCTGGGCCCAGAACCCGGTCCTCGGCCACCACGCCGACGCAGGAGCCCGAGACGTCGAACCCGCCATCGCCGAGGAGCCCGGGGTGCTCCGCGGTCTCGCCGCCGAGGAGCGCGCAGCCCGCCCGACGGCATCCCTCGGCAACGCCGGCCACGATCGAGGCCACGTCCTCCGGGATCAGCCGCTCCACGACGATCGTGTCGAGGAAGAACAGCGGCTCGGCGCCGGTGGTGGCCACATCGTTCGCACACATCGCCACGGCGTCGATGCCCACCGTGTCCAGCCGGCCGGCCCGCCGGGCGATCTCGACCTTCGTGCCCACCCCGTCGGCGGCGGCCGCCAGGAGCCGTCCGTCCCCCAGCCGGAACAGCCCGGCGAACCCTCCCACGCCCACGACGACCTCGGGCCGGGACGCGCCGGAGGCCACCCTCCGGATCAGCGACACCGCGTCGGCTGCGGCGGCCAGGTCCACCCCGGCCCGCCCGTAGGCGTCTCTCATCCCTAGTCCCGCTCGAGCAGGTGCTTCGAGGTCCGCTCGGGCACCGGGATCGGGTACGCACCGTCGAAGCACGCCCGGCAGAACGTGTCGGCCGGTGCCCCTGTGGCCTCCACCACCCCGGTGAGGGAGAGGTAGGCCAGCGAGTCGGCGCCGATGAAGTCCCGGATCTCCTCCACGGGCATGCCGGCCGCCACCAGCTCCTCGCGGGTCGACATGTCGATCCCGTAGTAGCAGGGCCACCGGATCGGCGGGCTGGTGATACGCATGTGGACCTCCCTCGCGCCCGCGTCTCGCAGCATCTGCACGATCTGCCGGGTGGTGGTCCCCCGCACGATGGAGTCGTCGACCACGGCCAGCCGCTTCCCCCGGATCGCGTCGGCCAGCGGGTTCAGCTTGAGCCGGACGCCCCGCTGTCGGAGGCCCGGGGTCGGCTCGATGAAGGTTCGGTGCACGTAGCGGTTCTTGATGAGGCCCTCGCCGTACGGGATCCCCGACGACTCCGCGAACCCAGCGGCCGCGGAGTGTCCGGTGTCCGGCACAGGGATCACCACGTCCGCCGGGGCCGGGGCCTCCGCGGCCAGGCGGCGACCCATGCCACGGCGGGCTTCGTGGACCGTCCGGCCGTACAGTCGGGAGTCCGCTCGGGCCAGGTACACGAACTCGAACAGGCACAGCGCCGCCCGGGGGCTGTCGGCGTACCGGATCGACCGGAGGCCGCGGTCGTCAAGCATCACCAGCTCGCCGGGCTCCACCTCCCGGACGTACTCGGCGCCGACGATGTCGAGGGCCGCGGTCTCCGAGGCCAGTACCCACCCGCCCTCCAGGCGGCCGATCGCCAGCGGCCGAAGCCCGTGAGGATCTCGGGCCCCGAACACCGTCCGCTCATCCATCAACACGAACGAGAACGCGCCCCGGAGCGTGGGGAGCACTCGGAGGGCCGCGGTCTCCAGATCCCGGCCCTGGGCGGCCAGGAGCGAGGCCACCAGGTCCGAGTCGGTTGTGGCCGGCCCTCGACGCCCCACCTGCTCGGCCAGCTCCTCGGTATTCACCAGGTTGCCGTTGTGCCCCAGAGCCAGGCCACGCTCACCGTCGGTCTTGAACGAGGGCTGGGCGTTCTCCCAGGTGGTGGACCCGGTCGTCGAGTATCGCGTGTGGCCGATGGCCAGGTCGCCCTGGAGGGTGGAGAGCGTCCGCTCATCGAACACCTGCGAGACCAGGCCGAGCTCCCGGTACACCAGGATGTTGTGCCCGTCGGAGACGGCGATGCCGGCGGATTCCTGTCCTCGGTGCTGGAGCGCGTAGAGCCCGAAGTAGGCGAGCCTGGCCACGTCCTCCCCAGGCGCCCAGACCCCGAAGAGACCGCACGCCTCGCGCGGGCTGTCCCCGTTCACCCGGTCGATCGTACCATCGGCTCCCCCGCCGACCGCCCAAGCAAGCCGGGGATGGCGTCCTCGTACACGGCTGCGGCCTCTACCACGGCGGCATCGATCTCCTCGCCGAACACCATGCGGGGGCCGCCACTCTCCCCGATCCGCTCGATCGGAACCCCCTGACGCCGGGCCAGGTCCTCCAGCGCCGGCACCGCCGAGGGGTCCAGCCACACGACGGCCCGAGAGGCCGACTCGCTGAACAGGGCCACGTGCGACGGCAGGTCGCCGGGGAGGCTCACCGCGAACCCGCAGTCCCCGGCGATGGCCGCCTCGGCCAGGGCCACGGCCAGGCCGCCATCGGAGCAGTCATGGGCACCGGCGAGGAGGTCGCGGTCCGCCGCCTCGACCACCAGCGCCACCAGCCCGGCCTCGCGTTCGAGATCGAGGCCGGGCGGCCGCCCGCTCACCGCGCCCAGGATCGTCTCCGCGTACTCCGAGCCGCCGAGCTCGGCGAAGGTCTCACCGAGCAGATAGACGGCCATCCCCGGCCGCAAGGCCGAGCCGAGACGGAGGCGGTGGTCCACGAGGAGGCCGAGCATGCCGACGATCGGCGTCGGCGGGATCGAGGACCCCTCGGCCTCGTTGTAGAAGGACACGTTCCCCCCGGTGACGGGCGTGCCCAAGGCGCGGCACGCGTCGCCCATCCCCCGGATCGTCTCTCGGAACGCCCACATCACCTCGGGACGCTCGGGGCTGCCGAAGTTCAGGCAGTTCGTCACCGCCAACGGTCGAGCACCGACGCACGCCACGTTGCGGGCGGCCTCGGCCACGGAATGGGCGCCGCCGAGGTAGGGATCCAGTCGGCCGTACCGTCCGTTGCCATCGGTGGTGAGCGCGATGGCGCGGAGCGACCCCTCCAGCCGGATCACCGCGGCGTCCCCACCCGGCCCGGCCGCGGTGTTGCCCTGGACGATCGAGTCGTACCGCTCCCACACCCATCGCTTCGAGGCCACGTTCGGCGCCGCCAGGAGGCGGAGGAGGGCGTCTCCCGGTGCCACCGTCGGCGAGAGGAAGGTCGGGTCGTCCGCCTGCACCTCGACCAGGCCGGCGGGCACGGCCATCGCGCGGCGGTACAGGGGGGCATCATCGGTCAGCGACCGCGCCGCCACCTCTGCGACCACCCGACCGGCGTCCCTGGCCCGGAGCGCCCCGTCGTCGGTGAGCCGGCCGACCACCGCCGAGATCAGGCCCCACCGCTCGCACACCTCGCGCGTCGCCGCGAGGTCCTCGGGCCGGACCACCGCCAGCATCCGCTCCTGTGATTCGCTGGTGAGGATCTCGAACGGCTCCATGCCATCCTCGCGGAGCGGGACCGCTTCGAGGTCGAGCTCGGCTCCTGCGCCCGCCGCTGCCGCCGTCTCAGACACCGCGCAGGTCAGGCCGGCCCCGCCCAGGTCCTGGAGCCCCGCCAGCAGGCCGCGGTCCGCCAGCTCCAGGCACGCTTCGATCAGCAGCTTCTCCGCGAACGGGTCCGCGATCTGGACGCTGGGGCGGTCGTCCCGACCGGCTCGCCCGAGCGTGCGCGACGCCAGCACCGATACGCCACCGATCCCGTCCCGGCCGGTCCTGGCACCGATCAGAACCAACAGGTCACCGAGGCGCCCGCCCCCCGACCGGAGAACTCGGTCGGCCGGCAGGAGGCCGATGCACATGGCGTTCACGGTGGGGTTGGGGCCGTGGGCCGGGTCGAACCGGACCTCGCCCGCGACCGTGGGCACGCCGATGCAGTTCCCGTAGCCGCCGATGCCGGCGACGACGCCCTCGAACAGCCACCGGTTGCGGGGGTCCTCGAGCGGACCGAACCGGAGCGGGTCGAGGAGCGCCACGGGCCGGGCCCCCATCGACAGCACGTCCCGGACGATGCCGCCGACGCCGGTGGCCGCGCCCTGGTACGGCTCGATCGCCGACGGGTGGGAGTGCGATTCCATCTTGAACGCGCAGGCGAGGCCCTCGCCGAGGTCCACGACACCGGAGTCCTCGCCGGGACCGACCAGGACGTGCGGACCCTCGGTGGGGAGCTCCCGCAAGTGGACACGGCTCGATTTGTACGAGCAGTGCTCGGACCACATCGCCGCGTACATGGCGAGCTCAGCGCGGTTCGGCTCGCGCCCCAAGGCGGCAACGATCCGGTCGTGCTCCTCATCGGTGAGCCCGAGCTCCCGGTGGATCGGCTCGCCACCGGCTGCGGCCTCGGCCATCACACCCCGGCCGGCACGGCCTGCAGGAGCGACTCGAACATCGGCTGCCCGCCGGTCGGACCGACGTCAGGGTCCACGGCGTGCTCGGGGTGCGGCATCATCCCGACCACATTGCCGCGGTCGTTGGCGATCCCAGCGATGTGGTTCGTTGACCCGTTCGGATTCCATTCACCCCCGAGGTGACCGGCCGGCGAGCAGTACCGGAACACCACCCGTCCCTCGCCCTCGATCCGGGCCAGGGTCTCGGGGTCGGCCACGAACCGGCCCTCGCCGTGCTTCACCGGGACCGGCAGCACTTCGCCGGCGGCGATCGTCGACGTGAACACGGTCGCGGAGGTCTCGCACCGGACGTGGATCCGTCGGCACACGAACGCCAGCCCGACGTTCCGGGTCAGAGCGCCCGGCAGCAGGCCGGCCTCGCACAGGATCTGGAACCCGTTGCAGATGCCGAGGACCGGGCCGCCGCGCTCGGCGTGCTCGGCCACGGCGGCCATGACCGGGGCGAACCTGGCGATGGCGCCCGCCCGGAGGTGGTCGCCGTAGGAGAACCCGCCGGGGAGGATCACCGCGTCGGCGCCGCCCAGGTCTCGATCGCGGTGCCACACGAGGACGGGCGTCCCGCCCATCAGCCGAACCGCCCGGAGCGCGTCGCGGTCGTCGAGGGAGCCCGGGAAGGTGATCACCGCCACCCGAGGACCGCTCACCTCACCTCCTCCGCCGACAGGATCCGGTAGTCCTCGATCACCGGGTTCGACAGCAGCCGGTCGGCGACCTGCTCGACCAGGGCCCGAGCGGCGTCCTCGCTGTCGGCCTCAACGGTCAGCTCGACGTGCTTTCCGACGCGGACGTTGGTGAGGCCCGACCAGCCCATCGTCGGGAGGGCGTCCTCGACTGCGCGGCCCTGCGGGTCGGCCATCCCGGGCTTCAGCATCACCACGACCTCGAACCGGCGCCTCACCCGCACGTCCTCTTGAGGTAGCGCTCGAACGGCTCGCCGGTGATCCGGTCGTACGCCTCCGCGTAGCGCTGCGAGGTCTGGGCCACGATCCCCGGCGGCAGCTCCGGCGCCGGCGGCTCGTGGTCCCAGCCGACGTCGTCGAGCCAGTCCCGGACGTACTGCTTGTCGAACGAGGGCTGCGGACCGCCCGGCCGGTAGGCATCGGCCGGCCAGAACCGAGAGGAGTCCGGCGTCATGACCTCGTCGCACAGGGCGATCTCCCCGTCGATGAATCCGAACTCGAACTTCGTGTCGGCCAGGAGGACGCCTCGTTGGGCCGCCAGGTCGGCCCCGAAGCGGAACAGCGTGAGCGTCAGCTCCTTGAGGCGCTGGGCCAGCCCCTCGCCAACGATCTCCCCGGCGCGCTCGAGCGTGATGTTCTGGTCGTGGCCGGTCTCGGCCTTGGTGGCCGGAGTGAAGATCGGCTCCGGGAGGCGGGCCGATTCCTGGAGGCCCTCCGGCAGGGGGACCCCGCACACGGTCCCGGACTCGCGATACTCCTTCCATCCCGAGCCGGAGAGGAAGCCGCGGGCCACGCACTCGATCGGGATCATTTCGGCCCGGCGGACCAGCATCGACCGGCCTACGAGCTCGTCGCGGGGCTCCCGGAAGTCCGACGGGAACCGGTCCACGTCCGCGGTGACCAGGTGGTTCGGCACGATGTCGGCGGTCCGGTCGAACCAGAACAGCGATAGGCCGGTCAGCACGCGGCCCTTGTCGGGGATCGGCGCCGGGAGCACCACGTCGAACGCCGAGATCCGGTCGCTGGTGACCATCAGCAGCTGCCGGTCGTCGACCTCGTAGATGTCCCGGACCTTGCCCCGAGCGTGGAGGTGGGCCGGGCGGCTCATGGGGCCTCGACCTCCACCTTCTCCAGCCGGGCGAACACACCGTCGAGGTGCCCCAGCCGGGGCTCGAACGCCGCGGCGAGCTCTTGGTCGGAGAGATCGGTGCGCGCCCGCACCTCCTCGCGGAAGTCTGCGCCGCCGTCCCAGGCCTCGGCAGCGGCCTCCTGGACCAGCCGGTACGCCTCGTCGCGGCCCATCCCCCGGTCGATCAGCGCCAGGAGGACCCGCTGGGAGAACGCCAGCCCGCCGCCGAGCTCGAGGTTCGCCCGCATTCGGTCCGGGAACACCCGCATCCCCCGGATCACGTGCTCGCCCAGGTGGAGCATGGTGTGGAGGGCGATCGTGGCGTCGGGGAGGATCACTCGCTCCACCGACGAATGCGAGATGTCCCGCTCGTGCCACAGCGCCACGTCCTCCAGCGCGGGATGGACGGCGGCGCGCACGATCCGCGCCAGTCCCGTGAGCCGCTCGCACAGCACCGGGTTGCGCTTGTGAGGCATCGCGCTGGAGCCCTTCTGACCTGACACGAACGGCTCCTCGACCTCGCGGACCTCGGTGCGGGCCAGGTGGCGTAGCTCCACCGCGATCGTCTCGATCGTGGCCGCGGCGATCGCCAGGGCCGCCACGTACTCGGCGTGCCGGTCGCGCTGGATCACCTGGGTGGCCCCCTCGGCCGGTCGCAGGCCGAGCTCGCGGCACACGTGCTCCTCGACGAAGGGGTCGATCGCGGCGTAGGTGCCGACCACGCCGCTCACCTTCCCAACGCGCACGGCCTCGCGGGCCCGGCGGAGCCGCTCCCGGTCGCGGTCGAGCTGGAACGCCCACACCGCGAGCTTGTG